>NZ_JBJJBV010000033.1:0-37683 GCF_045446735.1 Nocardiopsis protaetiae | reverse complement strand
CTACCCGGTGGGGGTCACAGGCCCCAGGCGAGGGTGTGCAGGCGGTGGCGGACCGCGGTGAGGTAGGTCGAGGCGGCCAGCCAGGCCAGGGCGAGCCGGTCCGGGGGCGGGGCCGCCGACTCCCCCGTCGCCGTGCGCACGCGTTCGCGGGCGGCCGCCGTGAGGGCGTCGAGCAGGTCGGCGCCGGTCGGCAGGTGGCGGTCGCGCAGCCGGGTCCCGGAGTCGGCGGGGGCGGCCTCCCGGCCCGCCTCGGCCAGGCGGCTCAGCACGCGGGCCAGCACCGCCGTCCCCGGATCGGGGGCGGGCCGCGGTGGCGGGGCCGCGGGCGCCTGTGCCGCCGGGGTCGGCTCCGCCCAGCGCAGGGTGTCCATCGACAGGTCGGCGCGGCCGCGGCGGGCCTGCGGCAGGTCGGGCAGATCGCCGACGGTGATCGGCACCAGGCGGCCGGGGCGTTCCAGGACCGGGCGGGCCATGGCCCGCAGCACCGTCCCCGGGTCCCGGGCGATCCGGGCCAGGTTGCGGGCCCGCAGCGGGTCCCGGGCGCCGTCGGCGGTCAGGACGTGGCCGCGGCCGTCGATGGTCACCTCGGCACCCTCCGGGTGCGGCCCGACCACGGTGAACTCGACGAAGACCAGGTCGGCGCCGCTGCGGCGGGTGGGCGCGGCCAGGGCCGCCAGCGCGTCCGCGATCTGCTCCGCCGCCGGGCGCTCCCACAGCGCCGCCAGGGGTCCCCCGTCCCAGGGCGGGGCGTCGGCGGTGGCGGCCGTGGTGGCCGACATCCCGCTGAGCCGCCCGTCGGCGCTGGCGCCCACCCGCTGGGCGATGAGGGCGGCCCGTCCCAGGTCGCGGTGGCTCAGCGCGGTCCCGCCGAAGGAGACCCGGGAGCCGTGTGCGGCGGACGCCCGCTCCGGGCCGCCGGGCGCGATGTCGGAGACGCTCCACGCCCGGGGCGCGCCGCCGGAGAACGACACCAAGTGGGTGACCACGCCCGCGTACCCCGAGGCCGTGACGACGCGTTCGCAGCCCAGGCCGTACAGGCGCAGCGACCCGATCTCGGTGTAGGCGCGCCGTCCCACGCCGACGTCGGCCCGGGTGGGGGCCGGCCGCTCCCCCTCGGGGCCGCCGCCCAGCCGCCAGGCCAGGTCGAGCAGGGCGGTGAGGGAGGCGGTGTAGGCGGACAGGTCGAAGTCGGCGGTGGGGTGGTCGCGCGGTCCGGCCGCCACGGCCACGCAGGCGGCGGACAGGCGGGGCAGGCGGGCGGCGCGGGCCAGCGCGGAGGCGCGCAGGAGTTCGGCACGGCCGGAGGACCCGGCGGCGCGCACCCCGCGGGCCAGGATGCGGGCGGCCGCGTCCCAGGCCGCGCGGGCGGCCGCCCGGGCGGGGCCGTCCACGGCGACGGGTTCGGCCAGGGGGTCGAGGCCGGCGGGCTCCGCCGGCCGCTCCCCCGCGGTGGCCGTGGTGGCGGTGGTGGCCGCGGTATCGGGAGCGCCCGGGGCGTCAGGAGTGGCGGAGGTGTCGGGGGCATCGGGGGCGTCGGCGGGGCCGTCGTCGGCGGTGGCGTCGAGCAGGGACACCACCGACAGCAGGTGCAGGCAGCGCGGGGAGAGCAGGCACGTGCACACGGTCTGGACGGGGTCGGTGAGGTCGGCACCGGTGAGGGTGACGGTCTCGCCGCCCGCGGCGACGGTCCACGTTCCGTCCCCCGGTGTCCAGGTCCACTCCTGGGCGGCGCGGGGCGCGGCGTCGAGTTTGCGGCGCACCCGGGCGGGTGCCGCCTCCACCAGGGCCGCGAGGAGCTCGGGGGCGATCCGGGGCCGGTCGGTCATCGGGGGTCCTTCCAGGGTGGTCAACCGCGCACCTTCTCACCGATCCACGCCGCCAGCTCCTCCGGGCCCAGCGCCGCCACCGGCATCCCGGCGTCGGCGAAGGAGGAGGCGATGGCGCGGTTGTACACGGGGGCGCCGCCGTGGTCGAGGGCGGCCAGGCCCAGCAGGTGGACCCCGCTGGAGGCCAGGGCCCGGACCTCGGCCAGGGTGCGGCCGAGGCTGCCGCCCTCCTCGAAGTCGGTGATGAGGGCGACGATGGTGCGGCCGGGCACGCGCACCGCGGAGCGGGTGTGCGCCAGGGCCGCGCCGATGTCGGTGCCGCCGCCCACCGCGACCTCCAGCAGCAGGGCCAGGGGGTCGTGGACCCGGTCGGTGAGGTCGATGACCTCGGTGGAGAACGCGGTCAGGGAGACGCTCAGCGCGGGCAGGCCGTGCAGGATAGCGGCGACCAGGGCGGCGTGGATCGTGGAGCGCTCCATGGACCCGGAGACGTCCACGACGATGTGCACGTGCCAGTCGGCGCTGCGCCGGGCCCGGGTGGCGAACACCGGCCGTTCGGGGAGGAGCACCGGCCCGTCCGGGCCGGGGCGGACGGTGTGCAGGTTGGCGCGGACGGTGCGGCCCAGGTCCAGGCGGCCGCCCCGGCGGCGGGTGGGGCGGGGCACGGACAGGCCGGTCAGCGCGGGGCGCAGGCGGCGGGCGAGTTCGGCGGTGAGGCGGTCGGTGATGCGCTTGACCAGCGGGCGCAGCCGGGCCAGGCGCGCCTCGGGCAGGGCTCCAGCCAGGGAGAGGACCTGTTCGAGGAGGTCGACCGAGGGGGTGACGGTGTCGGGGTCCAGGTGGTCGAGGACGTCGCTGCGGCCGCGTTCGGCGGCCCGGCCCAGGACCTCCTCGCGCACGGTGGCGCCGAAGAGGGCCTCAAGCTCCTCGGACCACTCCCGCGGCGCGGGCTCGGGGCGGCCGCGGCCGCCGGTGGGGTCCTGGGACCCCTCGCCGTGGCCGCGCCCGTAGAGCTCGTCCAGGGCGCGGCCCGCCCGGCGGGCGGGCGCGGAGCCGCCCTGCGGTTCGCGGCCGAGTACGAGCCGCCAGCGGTCGGCGGCGCCGATGGCACGGGGTTCGGAAGTCGCCGCAAGTGGGGCTGTGGACAACCGGCCCGGGGCCCCTTGGCCGGGGCAGACTGAAATCAGTTCGCCCCCTGTGGAGGAGGTCTCCGTGTCCCCGACCGTGGACGTGTCCGTCGTGTTCCCCCGCCGCTCCCGCTCCCCCGCACCGCCGGAGGGGTCCGCGTCGCCCGAGGGGTCCGCAACGTGGTCCGCGCCGCTCGTCGCGGCGGAGACGTTCCCGCCCGCCGCGGCGGCGGGTCCCCCCGGTCCGGCGCCCGCGGGCGGAGCGCCCCCGTCCGCGCCGCCCGTCGCGGTGGCGCTCCCTTCCTCGGTAGCGGAGGGGACCCCGGCGCGGGCGCCCGTGCTCCGGCCTCCCCGAGCGTCTGCGGTCGAGTCGGGCGCAGCAGCCGTGTTCGGGCCGGGCCGGGCGGTGTCCCCTTCGGGATCGCCTCCGACCGGGCGGGTGCCTGTCTCGGCACGCGGGCGGGTGGTGTCGTGGGCCGCCGCGGCGGCGAGGTCGGCCAGGAGGGTCGGCAGGAGGGTGCTCACCGCGGTGCGGGCGGTGGTGTCGGCGTCGGTCAGGGCGGCGGCCAGGGCCGCGGAGACGGTGAGGTCGGTGTCCACCTCGCCGAGGCGCTCGGTGACCGCGTCCAGGAATCGGCCGCGGGCCGCGGTGGACAGCGCGTCGAAGCCCTCGCGCAGCGCGGGCAGGCGGGCGAGGAAACCCGTGTCGTCCCAGCCCTCCACGCGTTCGGTGAGGGTGTCCAGCAGCGCGGGGTCGGCCTCCAGCACCGGCGCGGCCACCACCAGGGCGCCGGTGAGCCGACGGGCCAGGGCCGTGCCGTCGGAGGCGTCCTCGGTCCACCCCGCCAGGCGTGCGGCGGCCTCCCCGGGGCCGGTGGCCCCGAGCAGGAGCAGGGCGGACAGGGCGGCGCCCTGGGCCAGCGGTCCGCCCTCGGCGAGCAGCGACCGCAGCTGCCACAGCAGCCGGTGCGGACCGACGGCGCCGGGCAGGGCCGCCTGGTCCTGGACCATCCGCACCACGCGCAGCAGGGACTCGGCGTCGTCCCGGCCGGTGGCGCCCGCCATGCCCGGCACGGAGGCGATGGCGGCCTCCGCCAGCCGGGAGCGCAGCCGCACCAGGGACTCGGGGGCCTCGGGCAGACCGGGGACCCGTCCGGCGACGATCCGCTGGAGGCGGTCGTGCAGGGTGACGGCGTCGGTCAGGCCGGCCCGGGGCAGCACCTCGGCGAGGATCCGGGCGCCCAGCTCGGCGGCCAGGTCCGGCAGCGCGCACTCGGCGGCCCGGGTGAGCAGGTCGCCGGCGAGTCCGGGGGTGAGGTCGCCCCCGTGGTCGCGCAGCCGGGCGGCCAGGCGGCCGCGGGCGGCCTGCTCCAGGGTGGTGCCGTAACAGGCGGCCAGCTCCAGCGTGGCCCCGGTGGAGGGGGTCCAGCGGGCCTCCCAGGTGCGGCCCAGGGTCTCGCCGTCGGTGGTGGGTCCGGTGCCCGCCACGGGGTCGGCGTAGGCGATGCCCGCGGCGGACGCGCGGTGCAGGGCGATGTGCCGCTCGCGGTCCAGCGGGGAGCGCTCGGGGTCCAGGCGAAGCTCGCGGCGCTCGTCGTCGGGGCCGGGCAGCCGCAGCCGGGCGACCAGGGCGGCGACGTGCACGCCCAGCCCGGAGGCGGGGGCCTGCGGTGCCGGCCGGCCGCGCCGGGTGCCGATGAGTTCGCTCTGCGCGGCACGGGCCAGGGCCCGGGCGCGTCCCAGCGGCTCGCCCTGGGCCAGTGCGGTGGTGAGCGCCTCGACGAGCTCGCGGCGGCCCGGTGCGGGCAGGCCGCGCAGGGCGGCCAGGTCGCGGGCCAGCCGGTAGGCGGCCGCGGTGTCGGGGACGCCGCACACGTGGCCGTCGGCGCGCAGCCGGGCGCCGATCCCCGCCAGGCGGCGGATCGCGGCCTCCTCCACCCGGTGGGGGTCGCCGCCCGCTGCGTGCACGTCCTGCTGCCACTCGGGGTCGCGGATCCCGGCGGGGTAGCCGGACCGGGAGTCCAGGAGGGCGAAGGTGTAGGGGATGAGAGCGCTGATCACACCGTCGGTGTGCTCCCCGGGCGCGGGCACGGGCACCGTCTCCGCGGCGGGCAGCTCGACCGGGCTCGCCGACGCCGCCAACGACGCCGCCGCCGAGAATGCGGCCCCGCTGCCCGTAGGGATGTCGCCGCCGGTGGGATCGCCGGTGCCGGTGGGGTCGTCGCTGCCGGTGAGGTCTAAGGCGGCGCCGTTCGCCGCCCCGCTGCCCGCGGGGATGGCAGTGCCGGTGGGATCGCCGGTACCGGTGGGGTCATCGCTGCCGGTGGGGTCCGGGGTGGCGCCGTTCGCCGCCTCGGGCACGGGGGGCGACGAGGGAGCGGTGGCCAAGGGTGTGAAGCCGGTGGGGAGGAGTTGGTGCAGGGCGGCCCGGGCGGGGTCGGGCAGGAGGGCGGCGGCGTGGTAGGAGCCCACGACGGCGGCCGGGCGGGCGGCGCCCACCTCGGCGATGCGGCGACGCATCCACGCCTCGCGGGCGCGGTCGCGCGGGCCCGGGCCGTCGGGGTCGGCGGCCCGGTGGGCCCAGCCCAGGGCCAGGGCGGCGCGGCGGACGCGCTCGGGGTCGGCGCCGTAGGAGCGGGCCTCCACCAGGCGGTCCCACAGCTCCTCGCCGTCATCGACCCCGGCGGCGCGCAGCAGCGCCTCCGACAGGCCGGAGTCGGCACTCGGCCCCTCGGCGGGGACGGCCACCGCGACCGGCAGGTCGACGGCGTGCACCGGGACGCCGTGGCTGCGGGCCCAGCGCAGTGCCGCCAGTTCCGGGGAGAAGTCCGCGAACGGGTAGAAGGCGTGCCCGCCCCCGTCGGGTCCGCCGAACACCAGGGCGACGGGCGCCTCGGTGCCGGGGTGCGCGAGCCACTCCAGCCAGGGCCCGGCCTCCCAGGGCAGCTCGACGAACAGCGCGTCCGGGTCGGCGGCGTCCAGCAGGGCGGGCACCGCCGCGGCCAGCACCGGCGAGTGGTGGCGCACCCCCACCAGGTAGGGGGCGGTGCACTCGGCCAGCGCCTCCAGCACGGCCTCGGGTGCCTCGACGAAGGAGGTGGTCAACTCACTCCCCCAGCACGTGGCGCAGCTCGTACAGGCGGCGCCACATGCGGGCGCCGTTCTCCGCGCGGTGGCGGATGGTGGAGTCCCAGTAGGCGAGCAGCCGCCCCTGGTCCTCCGGGTCGTCCTTGCGGACGGCGCCCAGCAGGTAGCCGGGCAGCAGCGACAGCGGGTCGGTCACGCCCAGGTAGGCGCTCTGCAACCCGAGGGAGGTGGTGACGCCGACGGCCTCGGCTGTGCTCATGACGGTGGTGGGCCGCTCCACCGGCCAGCCCTCCACGGAGGTGCCCGAGCGCAGGTCGCGGAACGCGGTGACCAGGGCCTCCAGCACGGCGTCGTCCACGGGCAGCGCGTGCCCGTGGCGGGCCAGGGCGGCCCCGGCCCGGTCGCGCACCAGCGCCACCTCGGCGGCGGGGTCGGCGATGGGCGGCACCACCTCGAAGTTGAACCGGCGCTTGAGCGCTGCGCTCATCTCCGACACCCCGCGGTCGCGCAGGTTGGCGGTGGCGATGACGTTGAACCCGGGCCGGGCGTGGAAGGTGCCCTCGTCGTCCAGTTCGGGGACGGACATGCGCCGGTCGGACAGGATCGACACCAGGGCGTCCTGCACCTCCGGCAGGCAGCGGGTGACCTCCTCGACCCGGGCGATGCGGCCGGTGCGCATCGCGGTGAGCACCGGGGAGGGGGCCAGCGCCTCGGGGACGGGCCCCTTGGCGAGCAGCAGCGCGTAGTTCCAGCCGTAGCGCAGGTGCTCCTCGCTGGTGCCCGCGGTGCCCTGCACGGTGAGCGCGCCGGTGCCGCAGACCGCGGCGGCCAGCAGCTCCGACAGCATGGACTTGGCGGTGCCGGGTTCGCCGACCAGGAGCAGGCCGCGTTCCCCGGCCAGGGTGACGACGCAGCGTTCCACCAGGGAGCGGTCACCGACGAACTTGGCGGGGATCTCCAGGGTGTCGGGCAGCCCCTCCACGGATTCGGGCAGGCGCAGCCGCTCCCCGCCGCTCCCGGCGATGAACGTCACCACGGCGCGTGGCGTGAGCGCCCACCCGGGCGGGCGCGGCCCGGTGTCGTGGGCGGCCAGGAAGGCGAGTTCCTCGGCGTGGTGCCGCTCGGCGGGTTCGATCTGCACATCGGTGGTGGGCTCGGGCACCACGGGCTCCTCGGAAGGTGTCGGTTCGGGAGTGAAGGAGTGGGGGTGAAGAGGTGGAGGGGGTGAAAAGAGTGGCGGAGATGGCAGGGGCAGGGGTGGGCGGGGCCGGGAGGGCCCCGGCCCCGGCGGGTCGCGCCGGGACCGGGGCGGGGCTCACCGCGCCCGGGTTCACAGGGTCGGGGCGTCGCCCTCCCGGGTGCGCCGCCACGCCTCGGTGAAGATCTCCGGGAGCGGGCGCGGCGGCAGGTGGCGGCCGGGGACCGGGCCGTACACGCCGTACACGTTGTCGCCGACCCCGATGAGACCGTACAGCGGCGCCTTCCAGGTCTCGAAGGGCAGGTCGGGCCCCTGCTTGATGTCGGTCCACTCCCCGGGCAGGAAGACCGTGCGACCGGCCCGGGACCGCTTGGCGGTCATGACCAGGTCGCGTTCGAGCAGTTCGGCCTGGGCCTTCTTGTGCCGGGCGGGGGTCCACCCGTTGACGGCGCGGATCTTCTTGTCCGTGGGCTCCAGGAGCGCGAGCAGCTGGAGGTACAGCCGGGCGGCGTCGTCGGACAGCCCGAGCGTCCCTGCGGCCTCGGCGAGCAGTTCCGGCACGGAGGCGGCCGGGTCGTACTCGCGGGCGCCCGCGGGCAGGGCCTCGGCGGCGATGCGTTCGGCGATCGCCGTGTAGCCGGGGCTGCGCAGCACGTCCACGTGCCTGACGGAGGAGTGGCCGTACTGGGGGTACTCCCCCTCCTGGAGCAGGGCCCGCAACGCGTGCGAGTCCACCCCGTCGTCGAAGCGGGCGGGGCGGAACCACAGGCCCAGCGAATAGCCGTCCTGGGCCATGACCACGGTCCCGTTGTCCCGGCCCTGGACGGCGGTGCCCGTGGTGCCCGGCGCCCGGTAGGGCTCGCCGCCGATCCGCTCGCCGATCTCGGTGTGGTCCTCCCGCCACAGGTGTCCCGCCCGCAGCAGCAGTCCGGGCGCCTCCAGGCGGGCGCGCACGGTCCGCAGCAGTTCGGGGACGGCCGCGCGGACGGGGTCGCCCGCGGGGAGTTCGGCGTACACCCAGGGGACCAGCAGCGCGAACTCCCGGAGCAGGCCGTCCAGCTCCCAGGCCTGTTCGGGCGCGCGTTTGAGCACGATGTCGGTGCGCCCGCGGTTCTCCTCGACGGCCAGGTGGCAGCGCGCGTCCTGGGTGAGGGCGGGGTGAGCGGACGGGTCCGCCAGCAGGCGCAGCGTCTCGGAGGACGCGGGCCGCCAGGAGGCGTTGAGGGCGTCCAGCACGGTCTCCGGCAGGGGTGCGCGCACGCCCCTGAGGTGGTTCCAGGCGTCGGCGAGCCGCTCGGCGGCGGCGCGCGTCCCGGCCGGGGACCACAGGTCGGCGACGTCCTCCGCGGCGGGCAGGGCGTCGCGGTACAGCGCCGACCACAGTTCGCGGTCCAGGCGGCCCACACCCAGCTCCTGGGCGCCGACCACGAGCTGCGCCTCGCTCAGGCCCATGGCCTTGCGGTCCTCGGTGGAGACGGCGTTGGCGTCGAAGCGCTGGTGCAGCAGCAGGGCGGCGGCCGCCGGGGGCAGCCCGGTGCGCTCGGCCAGCACACCGACCGCCTCCTCGTCCCAGGTCACCGGCCCGCGTTCGGCCAGTGCGGCCAGGAAGGCGGTGATCGCCGCGGCGGTGCCCCAGCCGGGGGCGACCCGGGTGCGGCGCACCTCGCGCAGGCCCTCCGGCAGGGGCAGGGGGTCTGCCGAGCGGACCTCGGCGAACCACTGGGAACGCTTCTCGTCCTTGCTCTTGGGCCGGTCGGAGAGGTCGGGGACCAGGTCGAGGCCGGCCCGGCGCCCGCCGTCGGCGCCCACCGCGGTGGGGTCGCGCCTCTCCGCGGAGACCACGGCCCCCAGGTCCAGCTCGACGTCCGGGTCGGCGAACACCGTGCCCGCCCACCGCGCGAGGAAGTCGGCCAGGGCGGCGCGCTCCTCCTCGGCGGTCAGCGGGGAGGCCGCCGACCAGGCCAGCTGCCCGACCGCCCCGGGCAGCCCGGACCAGTCGATGCTGGGGCGCGGCCGCCTGCGCAGCCGGTCGGTGTCGCCCTCCCCGCGCAGGAAGCGGGAGGTGGCCTCGATGTGGCCGCGCACGTCGCCGTCGGTCCGCAGCTGGGGCAGGAAGCGGTTGAGCGCCCGGAGGAGTTCCGCGGGCTCGGGCTCGGAGGCGTCCGCCTCCTGGACCCGGCGTGCGCCCTTGAGGTATTCGTCGAGGTCCCGGCGCAGGAGCGCGGCGGAGTAGGCCAGGCCGGTGACGCCGTCGGCGATCCGGTCCCGTGCGCTCCCCCCGGCCCCGCCGGGGAGCAGCGCGTCGGCCGCCGCCCGGCTCAGGGGCAGCTTGTCGGCAACGGCGCCGGAGGCCGGGGCGGTCCCGGTACCGGGGTGAGGGTTCGAGTACCGGTTGGAGCGGCGCGGTTTCCCGAACGCGTCACGCTCGGCCTCGGCCGCCGCCACCAGGTCCTTCAGGTCGGCGCCGTGCACGGTGCGCAGGCGGGCGGAGGCCCCGGTGTCGCGCGGGCCCATGAAGTACCAGAACTGTGTCGGCGGCAGGTAGGGCGTGCCCCACTTGGCGGTGCAGTCACAGGCCCCGCCGATGTGGCAGCTCCACATCCGGTGCCCCTCGGTGTCCAGCAGGGCCACGCCGTTGTCGGTGCCCAGGACACGGGTCTGCCCACCGGGCGGGGTGAACAGGCCGATCGGCCACGGAATGTCGCGCCGCGACCGCCCGGTGAACCGGAGTTCGAGCTCACGTCCGTCGGTGGCGACGACCCGGTAGGAGTCGGTCCCGGACAGCACGGCGAACCCGGCCGGTCCCGCGGCGTCGCCCAGCGGCCCGCCGGAGACGGGCGCGGGCAGCGGTGCCAGGCTGGACAGCGTCTCCAGCAGCCGTTCCCCGGAGCGGAGCGGAAGCTCCTCCAGGAAGGCCGGCAGGCTGCTGCGTCCCCGGGCGCCGGTGGCCGGATCGATCTCGACGAGGCCGTCCTTGCCGTCGTGGTCGGTCCAGTAGGTGTTCCCGTCGGAGAGGACGTGGCGGCCGCGGGGGCCGTCGGGGTCCCCGGCGCGCAACGCACGCCCGCCGTTCATGCGGGCACCGTCGGCGGTCAGCTGGGCCATGCCGGGCCGGTCGTTGTTCCACCGGCCGCTGTAGACCACCGACGAATAGTTGAAGGAGAGCCGTTCACCGGGCGCGTCGGACCAGTATCCGAACTGCTCGTGGTTCTGCTCGTACGCCACCAGGAACCGCTCCTGGACGTAGAACGCGATGGGGTCGCTCGCCCCCTTGGGCAGGACCAGGGTGTGTTCGGCGGCACGGCCCCCGGGCCCCACCGCGATGGCGCGGTCCTTGGAGGTGAGCGTGTAGTACGGCCAGCTGGCGCTGCCCGTCAGCCTGGTCCCCCCGCCCCCGTGGGCGCCCAGGTCGCGGGCCGCTTCCTCCAGGTCGGGCCAGGAGTACTCGTCGACGATCCCGGCGTTGAGGGTGGTGGCCAGCAGGTCGGCGACGTCCAGGGAGGCGAGCCGCGCCAGGTGTTCGGGGAAGGCCCGGAACACCCCGCCGTCGACCTCGTTGCGCAGGTCCTGGAGGCCTTCGCGCACCTGGAGGAGTCCTCCGCTCAGGGCACCGGTGAGGACGTCCAGCCGCCGCTCGATGTAGGGGTGCAGGTACTCGAAGGGCAACAGGTTCTCCAGCACCCGGCGCCCGCCGCCGTAGCCGCCGGGGTAGGAGGCGACGGCCTGGCCCACCAGGGGCTCCCACGCCGGGTCCGCGCGCAGGAACCGCAGGTCGCGGCGGGGGCCGCCGCGCACGTGGTCCACCCAGGCCTCCAGGTCCAGGTGGCGGCGGCCCGTGTGGGGGGCGTCGGCGGCGGAGACCGGGACGCCCAGCTCCAGGCACAGGTCGAGCAGGTCGGCGGGGATGCTCCCCACGTAGTAGCCCTTGCCGCGGGTGAGGTCGACGGGGGTGCCGTCGGCGCGCAGCCGGTCGGCGATCCGGGTGGTCAGCTCCAGGAACCCGGCGGGCAGGGGACGGTTCCAGCCCCGGGTGTGGGAGACCATCCGGCTCAGCCATCCGGCGGCGCCGCCGGGCACGGCCTGGGCGGGGTCGGCGAGCAGGTCCACGGACCCGGCCTCGGACAGCAGCTCCAGCCACCAGGCGTGGAAGCCGGTGTCACCGTAACCTCCGGCGTCGACGAACGTGCCCAGCAGGGCACGGGCCGTCTCGGCGTCCTCCCGGCCCAGGGCGACCAGGGTGGCCCGGGCGGACTTCCAGAACCCCTCGGGGGCGGAGGAGGTGGCGGGCACGGCCAGCAGTTCGCGCAGCAGGTCGCGCTCCTGCGCGTTCTGGTCGATCCCGGCGGCCTTGGCCAGGGAGCGCATCTGCTTGAGCATCCCGGTCCACGGCGGCAGCCCGCCCAGGGTGCGGCGCACGGCCAGCTCGCGGAACTCGGTGTAGGCGCGCTCGGAGGTGTAGCGGCCGGACAGCTCGGCGGCGTGGGCGGTCAGGGCCTTGACGGTGAGCGCCCCGGCGAACGCGAACTCCAGGAACGACTCGCGCCGGGTGGCCTCGTCCACCGGCAGGCTGTACACCTGCTCGGCCTCACGGGCCCGGCCGAACATGATGGCGGCGGTACGGGCGTTCCCGGCGGCGAGGAAGGCCCGCCCGGCCTGCTCCCAGTAGGCGGGCAGGTGCTGGATGGGCACCTCGGCGGCGATGCGCGCGAACTCGTCGGAGGCCGGACCGGGGCGGGTGGCGGCCAGCCGGGCGGCCTTCTCCATGGGGCGGACCAGGGCCAGCGCCTGCGCCCGCCGGCCGGGGTCGTGGACGAGCGCCCATTCGGGGTAGCCCAGGCCGCGCGGGCGGGTCAGGGCCAGGGGCTCGGAGCGGTCGCCGTCGGCGAACCCGAGGAAGTCCATGGCGGAGTCCTCGGCCGGGGCCAGGGCGTCGGGGACCAGGCGCACGACGGCGCGGTCGCCCAGGGCGGGGTGGGTGTACACCCGCGCGGAGACGGTGTCGGTGTGCCCGTCGACGGTGGCGTCCAGCGGGGCCAGACCGGCGTCGAGGAGGGATTCGCTGGGGGTGGTCACTGCTTCTCCTCGGTGTTCTTGCGGCCCGCGTGGATGAGCTCGGCCATGCGCACGCCCTCGGACCAGGAGACGGGGCCGACCTCGGAGAGCTTCAGGACGCGCTCGTCGTCGTCCACCCACACCAGGGGTCCGGTCTCGGTCTCCCAGTCGGGGGCGTCGGCGCCGATCCAGAAGCGGGCCTGCACCGGGCGCCCGCCTTCGACGACGCGGCAGGTGGCGTAGCCGCCGCGGACGGGGAAGCCGTGGCGCTGGGCCAGCCCGGAGGCGTGGCGCAGCTGCTCGAACCGCCCGCCCGCGTAGTCGTCCACCCGGGTGGCGTCGGCGTCGAAGGTGTCGGGGAGCCGGTGGATCTGGCGGGTGAGCTGGGGCAGCCGCTGGGTGATGCCCAGTTCCAGGGCGAACTCTCGCACGTCGTCCAGGTCCTCGATGAGGACGGGGTGCAGGGGGACGACCCGGTCGGCGTCCAGCCAGGTGCTCTCGGCGTCCAGGTCCAGGACGCCGATGCGGCCGCGGTCGTCGACGCCGCGCAGGAACCCGCCCTCGCCGCCGCCCTCGGGGACGACGAACAGGTCGGCGAGCAGGCCCTGCCAGGAGGGGTCGGCCCACACCCGCGCCAGCACGGTGGCCGGGACGGGGAGGGAGCCCAGCAGCCAGGACTCGACGCGGGCGGCGCAGTCGCGCTCGTGGCGCTCCAGCCACAGCAGCACGTCGGTCAGGCGCTGGGCCTGCTCGGACTCGCGCACCTTCTTGGGGACGGTCTTGAGCCGCTTGCCCTTGGCGTTGCGGCAGGCGAGGGCGGTGCCCTCGATGGCCAGGGAGTAGCCGTCGGGACCCTCGGTCCAGATCGGTTCCGTGACATGTGGGGAGGTCGTGGACATGTCTGAGGTTATAGCGGCCTCCTGTGACAGGAGTGCGGCCCCTGATCGAATCCGCGCCCAATGAGATGTCCGATGACCGCCGGTGTTCCGGCCGCGGACAGGCGATGCTCCACCCATGACCACGAAGAATCCAGAAACCCCGACCATCCCGATGGCCGCGCCATCGGGGACACCCGCCATCCGGATGACGACGTCATCCGAACCCCGGACCGCCCGGATGGCGGCACCACCGGATACCCACGGCATCCCGATGGTCCCGTCATTCGAGACCCGGGCGATCGCGCCGGAGGTCCTGGAGCGGCTGCGCGTCGGCGACGACGCCGGACGCGTCCGGGAGGCCTGCACCGACCCCGAGGGGGGCGCCCCGCTGCGCTGCTGCCTGCGGCGCAGCCGGGCCGGGGAGCGCATCATGCTCGTCTCCTACGCACCGCTGCGGGCCTGGGCCCGGGAGCGGGGCGTGGACCCGGGCCCCTACGACGAGGTCGGGCCGGTCTTCGTGCACGGGGACCCGTGCGACGGGCCGGAGGGGACCGGTTACCCGATCGAGCTGCACGGGTCCCTCCGGGTGCTGCGGGCCTACGACGCCCGGGGGCGCATCCGGGGCGGCCGCACGGTGGACCTGCCCACCGAGCGCGCCGGGGAGGTCGACGGGCTGCTGGCGGAGCTGTTCGCCGACCCCGGGGTGGCGCTGGTCCACCTGCGCGCGGTGGTGTTCGGCTGCTTCTTCGCCGAGATGCGCCCGCTCCGCTGAGGCGCCGCCCCGGAACGCCCGGGTCCGGAACACGTGGGCCCGGAACGCCCGGGGAACGACGGCGGCGGCGCCCCTCGTCGGAGAGGGGCGCCGCCGCGGTACGGCTTCGCAGGAGCCGGTCAGGCCAGCAGATTCGCGATCAGCGGGTCCACCGTCACGGCCGCGAACAGCAGCGCCAGGTAGGCGTTGGAGAGGTGGAAGAAGCCCATCGTCTTGAGCCTGGCCCCGCTCACCCCGGCCAGGGAGCGCTGGAGCAGCCGGTGGGCCTGGACGATCAGCAGCAGGCCGAGCACGAGCGCCACGGCCCCGTAGAACCAGGTGGTCCCGGCGACCGGCCAGAAGATCAGCGACACGATCACGGTCGCCCAGCTGTACAGGACGCACTCCAGCAGCACCCGGCGGTCGCTGGCGACCACCGGCAGCATCGGGACCTTGGCCTGCGCGTAGTCCTCGCGGTAGCGCATCGCCAGCGTCCAGGTGTGCGGCGGCGTCCAGAAGAACACCACCAGGAAGAGCACGAACGGCGCCCAGTCCAGGCTGTTGGTGACGGCCGACCAGCCGATGAGGACCGGCATGCACCCGGCGATGCCGCCCCACACCACGTTCTGGGCGGTGCGGCGCTTGAGCAGCAGGGTGTAGACGAAGATGTAGAACAGGATCGCGAAGACCGACAGGGCCGCCGACAGCAGGTTCACCAGCAGGGCGAAGCCCACCGTGGAGCCGACCGCCAGGACCAGGCCGTACACGAGGGCGCCGCGCGGCGTCACCACGGCCATCGCCCCGGGGCGCTGGCGGGTGCGACGCATCTCACGGTCGATGTCGCGGTCGATGTAGCAGTTCATCGCGTTGGCGCTGGCCGCCGACATGGTGCCGAACAGCAGCGTGTAGACGGCGGTCCACAGCGGGGGGACGCCGCCCGCGGCGACGAACATCACCGGGATGGTCGTGATGAGCAGAAGCTCGATGACACGGGGCTTGGAGAGCGCCACGTAGGCACGCACGTACTCGCCGAAGGAGACCTTGCGGGGGGCCTCGGGGGCGGCGTCGGGCGTGGTGCGGGGCGCGGGGTCAGCGAGGGCCATGGGTCACCGTGTCCTCACGGCCGGACGGCTCACTCGCGTTGCCACGGGGGGCACCGGCTCGGTTTCAGACACGCGGATACCTCGACAACTCTAGGGTCTTCGACACTGCTCGCCACGCGGGGTCGGGCGGACCGACGAAAGCGTCAGGATCGGCGGAAACCCCGTCAACGACATACTGTAGTACTTGTTCGCAGGGGCCGATGACCAGCCCCCTCGGATGCGAAAGTCCCAGGTCCTTCGGCCCCTCGCTGCGGTCGGCGGCGGCGCCGGGTGACAGCAGGGTCGCACACGCCCCTGCGCCCCGCCAGTCGCCACGCGCCCTCCCCGGCCGCCCCACCGGCCCCGATGCACGGTGTCGGGCAACGACATCTCCGGTTACGGGCGATAGGCTCGAAGTCGGCCGAACCGGTCAGCGGTACCGCACGCCCCGGCGCTTCCCCGCCGAGGCCCCGGATCCGCGGTCCGGCGGCCGCGCACAATCGCAGGTCACCCCCGCGCTCCCCCTGACGCTCCCGCCCCGGTGGCGGCCGTCGGGGGTGCCCGGCGGCGGTGCCGACCGATGCGCCACCGACCGCACGTCCGTGTCCTAGGGACGTGCCCGAGAAGGAGAAACGAGAGTCCGTGAACGCCCACACCCCGCAGGCCCTGGAGTGGTCGGACCTCGACCGCCGCGCCGTCGACACGGTCCGCGCCCTGGCGATGGACGCCGTAGAGAAGTCGGGTAACGGACACCCCGGCACCGCGATGAGCCTGGCCCCGGCCGCCTACCTGCTGTTCCAGAAGATCATGCGGCACGACCCGGCCGCCCCCGAGTGGGTGGGCCGCGACCGCTTCGTCCTGTCGGCGGGCCACTCCAGCCTGACCCTGTACATCCAGCTCTACCTGGCCGGCTACGGCCTGGAGCTGGACGACCTCAAGTCGCTGCGCCAGTGGGACAGCCGCACTCCGGGACACCCCGAGTTCAGCCACACCCCCGGCGTGGAGACCACCACCGGCCCGCTCGGCCAGGGTGTCGGCAACGCCGTCGGCATGGCCATGGCGGCCCGCCGCGAGCGCGGCCTGTTCAACCCCGAGGCCGGCCCCGGCGCCAGCCCCTTCGACCACCACGTCTACGCCATCTGCTCCGACGGCGACGTGCAGGAGGGTGTGAGCCACGAGGCCAGCGCCCTGGCCGGCACCCAGCGCCTGGGCAACCTCACCCTCATCTGGGACGACAACCGGATCTCCATCGAGGACGACACCAGCGTCGCCCACAGCGAGGACGTGGCCGAGCGCTACCGCGCCTACGGCTGGCACGTCGAGGAGGTCGACTGGACCGCCACCGGCGAGTACGTCGAGGACGTCCCGGCCCTGTTCGAGGCGATCCGGCGCGGCAACGCCGACACCGAGCGCCCGACGTTCATCCGCCTGCGCACCGTCATCGGCTGGCCGGCGCCCAACAAGCAGAACACCGGCGCCATCCACGGTGCGGCCATCGGCGCCGCCGAGATCAGCGCCACCAAGGAGATCCTCGGCCTGCCCGACGAGCCGTTCCACGTCGGCGAGGACGTCATCGGGCACACCCGCGCCGCGCTGGAGCGGGGGCGTGCCGCCCGTACCGAGTGGGAGACCCACTTCGACGCCTGGCGCAGCGGCGCTGGCGAGCGGGGCGAGCTGTTCGACCGGCTCCAGGCCGGCAAGCTGCCCGAGGGCTGGGAGAAGTCCCTGCCGAGCTGGGAGCCCAGCGAGAAGGGCGTGGCCACCCGCAGCGCCAGCGGCGCGGTCCTGACCGCGGTCGCCCCGGTGCTGCCCGAGCTGTGGGGCGGCTCCGCCGACCTGGCCGGGTCCAACAACACCACGCCCAAGGGCGAGCCGTCGTTCCTGCCCTTCGACCGCGCCAGCGCCATGTTCCCGGGCAACCCGTACGGCCGGGTGCTGCACTTCGGCATCCGCGAGCACGGCATGGGCTCGATCCTCAACGGCATCGCCCTGCACGGCCCGACCCGCCCCTACGGCGGCACCTTCCTGGTGTTCAGCGACTACATGCGCCCGTCGGTGCGCCTGGCCGCGCTCATGAAGCTGCCGGTCACCTACGTGTGGACGCACGACTCCATCGGCCTGGGCGAGGACGGCCCCACCCACCAGCCGGTCGAGCACCTGTGGTCGCTGCGCGCCATCCCCGGTCTGGACGTGGTCCGCCCGGCCGACGCCAACGAGACCGCCGTGGTCTGGCACCGCATCCTGGAGACCTCCGACCGCCCGGCGGGCCTGGCGCTGACCCGCCAGAACGTTCCGGTGCTGGACCGCTCCGAGTACGCCCCGGCCGAGGGCGCCGCCAAGGGCGGCTACATCCTCGCCGAGGCCACCGGCGGCACCCCCGCGGCGATCATCATCGCCACCGGCAGCGAGGTGCAGCTGGCCCTGGCCGCCCGCACCGAGCTGGAGGCGGACGGTACGCCCACCCGCGTGGTGTCGATGCCGTGCGTGGAGTGGTTCGAGGAGCAGAGCGAGGAGTACCGCGAGGAGGTCCTGCCGCCGTCGGTGCGCACCCGCGTGTCCGTCGAGGCCGGGATCGCCCTGGGGTGGCGCTCCTACGTCGGCGACGCGGGCGAATCGGTGTCCCTGGAACACTTCGGGGCCTCCGCGCCTTACCAGACTCTGTACGAGAAGTTCGGCATCACCGCCGAGGCCGTCGTCGCCGCTGTCCGCACCAGCGCCGCCAAGGCCGGACGCTGACGTCGACGGACCCCGCCGGACCGCTTCCGGCGGGGTCCGCGCTCCCGTGAGAGGAAAGGCGCACACACCATGAGCAAGCCGCTTGAGGCCCTGGCCGACGCGGGCGTTTCGGTCTGGCTGGACGACATCAGCCGCGAACGCCTGCGCACCGGGAACCTGGCCGCCCTGATGTCCACGCACAACGTGACCGGGGTCACCTCCAACCCGACCATCTTCGACAAGGCCCTCGCCGAGGGCGACGCCTACGACGAGCAGGTGGCCGAACTGGCCCGCCGCGGCGTGTCCGTGGACGAGGCCGTCCGCCTCCTGACCGCCTACGACATCCGCTGGGCCGCCGACACCCTGCGCCCCGTCTACGACGCCACCGACCGCGTAGACGGCCGGGTCTCCCTGGAGGTCGACCCGCGCCTGGCCCGCGACACCGAGCGCACGGTCGCCGAGGCCAAGGCGCTGTGGTGGCTGGTGGACCGGCCCAACCTGATGATCAAGATCCCGGCGACCGCCGAGGGCCTGCCCGCCATCACCCGCGTGCTCGGGCTGGGCATCAGCGTCAACGTCACGCTGATCTTCTCCCTCGCCCGCTACCGCCAGGTGATGGACGCCTTCCTGGAGGGTCTGGAGCTGGCCCGGGCCAACGGCCACGACCTGACCCGCATCCAGTCGGTGGCCTCCTTCTTCGTCAGCCGGGTGGACAGCGAGGTCGACAAGCGCCTCAAGGCCACCGGCACCGACGAGGCCAAGTCGCTGCTGGGCAGGGCCGCGATCGCCAACGCCCGGCTCGCCTACCAGGCCTACGAGGAGGTGTTCTCCGGCGCCGAGTGGAAGGCCCTGGAGGCGCAGGGGGCCACCCCGCAGCGTCCGCTGTGGGCGTCCACCGGTGTCAAGGACCCCGCCTACCCCGACACCGCCTACGTCACCGAGCTGGTCGCGCGCGGCACCGTCAACACGATGCCGCAGGCCACCCTGGACGCGACCGCCGACCACGCCGAGGTCACCGGCAACACGGTCCTGGGCACCTACGACCGGGCCCACGCCGACTTCGCGGCCCTGGAGGACGCCGGCGTGAACCTCACCGAGGTGTTCGGCCTCCTGGAGGAGGAGGGCGTGACCAAGTTCATCGACTCCTGGGAGAGCCTTCTCGAGGGGCTTTCCGCCAAGCTGAAGTCGGCCGCCTAGCCGTACGGCCACAGGCATCCCGCCCGCGCCCTGAGCCGGGGCGCGGGCGGTACGCATCACGACCCACCGGCCACTCTCGACAGGAAGAGCGAGAACCGTGAAAGAACCGGTGATGCCGGGAGCGGTGCCCAACCCGCTCCGCAGCGTCCTCGACCGAAGACTGCCGCGCATCGCCGGGCCCAGCGTCCTGGTGCTGTTCGGCGTCACGGGCGACCTGGCCCGCAAGAAACTCCTTCCGGCCATCTACGACCTCGCCAACCGCGGGATGCTGCCGCCGGGCTTCGGCCTGGTCGGGTTCGCCCGCCGCGACTGGGAGGACCAGGACTTCGCCGCGCAGGCGCACGAGGCGGTGCGCAAGTACGCGCGCACCCCGTTCCGCGAGGACGTGTGGCGCCAGCTGAGCGAAGGGGTCCGGTTCGTGCAGGGCGAACTGGACGACGACGAGTCCTTCGACCGGCTCGCCGACACCGTCCGCGAGCTGGACGCCGCCCGCGGAACCGGGGGCAACTACGCGTTCTACCTGTCCCTGCCGCCCAAGCTGTTCCCGACCGTGGTCAAGCAGCTCAAGCGTTCGGGGCTGGCCGAGCCGCCCGAGGCGGGACCGGAGGGGGTGCGCCCCTGGCGCCGGGTGGTCATCGAGAAGCCGTTCGGCCACGACCTGCTCAGCGCCCAGGAGCTCAACGCGGTGGTGGACGACGTGTTCCCGCCGTCGTCGGTGTTCCGCATCGACCACTACCTGGGCAAGGAGACCGTCCAGAACATCCTGGCGCTGCGGTTCGCCAACACCCTGTTCGAGCCCCTGTGGAACCGCGGGTACGTCGACCACGTGCAGATCACCATGGCCGAGGACATCGGCGTGGGCGGTCGCGCGGGCTACTACGACGGCATCGGCGCGGCCCGCGACGTCATCCAGAACCACCTGCTCCAGCTGCTGGCGCTGGTGGCGATGGAGGAGCCCATCTCCTACGACGCGGACGCCATCCGCGCCGAGAAGGAGAAGGTGCTGGCCGCGGTGTCGCTGCCCGAGGACCTGGAGACCGGGACCGCGCGCGGCCAGTACGCGGCCGGGTGGCAGGGCGGCGCGGCGGTGGTCGGCTACCTGGAGGAGGAGGGCATCCCCGCCGACTCCGTCACCGAGACCTACGCGGCGCTGAAGCTGGCGGTCAACACCCGCCGCTGGGCGGGTGTGCCGTTCTACCTGCGCACCGGCAAGCGGCTCGGGCGCCGGGTCACCGAGGTGGCGCTGGTGTTCCAGGCCGCGCCCCAGCAGCTGTTCCCGCGCAGCGACGTCAGCGAACTGGGGCAGAACGCCCTGGTGCTGCGCATCCAGCCCGACGAGGGCGTGACGCTGCGCTTCGGGTCCAAGGTGCCCGGCGCCAGCATGGAGGTGCGCGACGTCAGCATGGACTTCGCGTACGGCCAGTCGTTCACCGAGGCCAGCCCGGAGGCGTACGAGCGGCTCATCCTGGACGTGCTCATCGGCGACCCTCCGCTGTTCCCGCGCCAGGAGGAGGTGGAGCTGTCCTGGCGGATCCTCGACCCGGTCGAGGAGTACTGGGCCAAGGCGGGCCAGCCGGAGCAGTACGGTTCGGGCACCTGGGGCCCGGAGTCGGCCGAGCAGCTCCTGGGCCGCGACGGCCGCCAGTGGCGGCGTCCGTGACCGGCAACGACCACGTCGGGAGGAACCGATGACGCTCTACCTGCCGCGCACCACCACCGCCCAGATCGCCGAGGCGCTCATGTCCGAGCGGCTCAGCGTCGGCGGCGGCGCGATGAACATGGTGCTCACCCTGGTCATCGTCACGGACGAGGCCGACCACTACGACGCGGTGCGGGCCGCCACCGAGGCCGGGCTCGAACACCCCTCCCGGGTGATCGCGCTGATCCGCCGCGACCCCGAGGCCGAACCCGCCATCGACGCCGAGATCCGCCGCCCGGGCACCTCCGGGCCCGGCGAGGCGCTGCTGCTGCGGCTCTACGGCCCGCTGGGCGAACACCCCGACTCGGTGGTCACCCCGCTCCTGGTGCCGGACGCGCCCGTGGTCGTGTGGTGGCCGGGCGCCGGTCCGGCCGACCCGTCGCAGGACCCGGTCGGCAGGCTGGCCCAGCGAAGGATCACCGACGCTTTGCGCGCCCCGGACCCGTTGCGGGACCTCGTCGAGCGGGTGTCCCACTACAGTCCGGGTGACACGGACCTGACCTGGACCCGGCTGACCCCGTGGCGTTCGCTGCTGGCCAGCGCCATGGACCAGCCGTGCGGGTGGGTCACCTCGGCCAGGGTGACGGCCGAGTCGCACTACCCGAGCGCCGACCTGCTGGCGGCGTGGCTGTCGGAGCGGTTGGAGGTGCCCGTGGAGCGCGAGACCTCGCACGGGCCGGGGCTGACCGAGGTGCGGCTGATCACCGACCAGGGGGACATCACGATCTCCCGGGCCGACGGCCGCACCGCCACCCTGTCGCGGTTCGGCCAGCCGGACCAGACGGTGGCCCTGGCCCGGCGCGGCGCCGCCCAGGCCCTGGCCGAGGAGCTGCGCCGTCTGGACGCCGACGAGATCTATGAGGGTGCGGCCCGCCACCTGGGGTCGCTGCCCACGGGGAGCACGGTATGAGCACACCGCAGATCGTCCGGCACGCCGACGCCAAGGCCCTGGCCGAGGACGTCGCGCTGCGGCTGGTCGACGAGATCGTGCGCGCCGAGGCCGACAAGCGCACGTTCCACCTGGTCCTGACCGGTGGCGGGATCGGTATCGCCGTTCTCGCAGCGGTGCGCGATCACGCGGCCGAAGCCGGCATCGGCTGGTCGCACGTGCACCTGTGGTGGGGCGACGAGCGGTTCCTGCCGGACAAGCACCCGGACCGCAACGAGACGCAGGCCTGTGCGGCGCTGATCGACGCGATCGACATCCCGGCCAAGCAGGTTCACCCGATGCCCGCCTCCGACGGCATGGACGGCGACCACGCCGCTCACGCGGCGACCCGCTACTCGCGGGAACTGGCGGTGACGGCGCGGGGTGAGGGGCCGGTCCCGGCCTTCGACGTGTGCCTGCTGGGCGTGGGACCGGACGCGCACGTCGCCTCGCTGTTCCCGGGCCTGCCGCAGATCAACGAGGACGAGGCGGCGACGGCCCCGGTGCACGACGCGCCCAAGCCGCCGCCGACCCGGATCACCCTGACCCTGCCGTCGATCAACAACTCCCGGCAGGTCTGGGTCCTGGCCTCGGGCGCCTCCAAGGCCGAGGCGGTGCGCCTAGGGCTGGCCGACACCGACCCGAACGTGGCCCCGGTCGCCGCCGTCCGCGGCACCGAGAAGACCCTGTTCTGGCTCGACGAGGAATCGGCCGCCGAGCTGTAGACGAACCCCGGAGGGGGCCGGTGCCACCGGCCCCCTTCTTCATATGTCCATGATCCGTACCCCCCGAGGAATCCCTTGCCCGCGGCCCCACCCCCACCACGTCTGAGCGCTTCCTTCCACCGGTTCTGGGCCGGCTCCCTGGCGAGCAACCTGGCCGACGGCGTCATGCTGACCGTCCTGCCGTTGCTGGCCGTGGCCCTGACCGACGACCCCCTGGCCGTGGCGGGGCTGACGGCCGCCCGCTACCTGCCCTGGCTGCTGTTCGGCCTGGTCGGCGGCGCCCTGGTGGACCGGGTCGACCGCGGCCGGGCGATGGTCGCCGCCAACCTGGTCCGGGCGGCGGCGGTCGCCGCCCTGGCCGTGCTCGTCGCCGTGGACCAGGCCGGGATCGGCTGGCTCTACGCCGTGATGTTCACGGTGATGTGCTGCGAGATCGTCTACGACCTGGCGGGGCGTGCGATGCTCCCGGGGCTGGCACCGGGGGCGGTGGACCGGGCCAACGGCAGGTTGACGGCCTCGCAGGAGACGGCACAGGACTTCGTGGGCGCCCCGTTGGCGGGGCTCCTGTTCGTGGCGGCGGCCGCGCTGCCGCTGGCGGCGAACTCCGGCGCGTACCTGCTGGGGGCGCTGATCCTCATGGGGCTGCCCGCCGCCGCCCGGCGGCCCGCCACCGCACCCGCGGAGGGGGCCGTCCGCACCTCCCTGCGCGCCGACATCGGCGAGGGGCTGCGGTACGTGTACGGCGACCGGGCGCTGCGCGCGCTCTTCGTGTTCGCCGCCGCGGTGAACCTGGCCGCGGGGGCGCAGGCGGCGGTGCTGGTCCTGGTCGTCCGCGATCACCTGGGCGTACCGGCGCCGCTGTTCGGGGTGTTCCTGGCGGTCGGCGCGGTGGGGGCACTGGCGGGGGCCCTGCTGGCCGCCGGCCTCGCCGCCCGCTTCGGCCGCTTCGCCGCCATCACGAGCGGCTACCTGCTCCAGGCGGTGTGCGCCGTGGTGGTCGCGGCCGCCACCGGCTCGCCCTGGATCGGCGCCGCGGCCTGGGCGGTCCTCGCCGGGGCGAGCACGGTGTCGGGGGTGTTGTCCGGCGGCGTCGTCCAGCAGATCGTCCCGTCGGGGCTGTTGGGGCGTGTGATGAGCGTGCGCCGCGTGCTCGGCTTCGGGATGGTCCCGCTGGGGGCCCTGCTCGGGGGTCTGCTCGCCCGCGTGGACCTGCGGCTGCCCCTCCTGATCGGCGCCGCGGTGTTCGCCCTGGGCACCCTGGTGGTCCTGCGTCACCTGCGCGAGACCGCGTCCCGCGCCGACCGGGCCGAGCAACGGGCCCGCGAGGAAACCGAAAACCCCGACTAAACGGCCCCGGCGACCCAGATACCAGCACCATTCGGATGTCGCCGTCATCCGAATGTTCACACCACCTGGATTTCTGCGCCACTCGAATGGCAGCACCATCCCCACGCGCGCGGGGAGCAGCTGAAGTACGACACGGGTTCCCACGGGTACCGGGGACCATCCCCGCGTGCGCGGGGAGCAGCGGAAACCCTCGATTCGGATTCAGCGGATTCGGGGACCATCCCCGCGTGCGCGGGGAGCAGACTTCCTGACCTGCAAGGATTACACGGTCAACCGGGCGATTTTACAACTTCTCGAGAAACGGACATTCCACCCGAGAGCGCGCCAGCAACTTTAGTCTGTATGGCGAAGGAACGCTCGTTGTGCTTGCGATGCCGGACAAACCATTGGGGGTACGACGGACACGGTCAGGGCTGCTTCTACCGAAGAGCGGGAAATGTTTGCGATACCCGCAATTCCGTAAGGTACCGCTTGGTGATCCGGCCGTTGTAGCGGCGGTCGATGAGCGCGGCGATGCAGTCCAGGAGACCATCCCGGGCCTGCGGCGGCAGAGCACGGTGGCCGGAGTAAGTCCGCAGCACGTCCAGGTACTCGGTCGTGGTGTAGGCCAAATCCCACTCGTAGCGGCGAACAGTGACAGGGCCGAAACGGCCGCTACGGGCGACTTCATCCGCATGATCAGAGGTGTCGATGTCCGCCGCAGTGGGAGGCCGCATCCCCGGAACAGTCGCGGGGTCGAAGCGCTCGTAACAACCCTGCACCTCGACGAAGAACTCTTCGCTGCCGCCCGCCACGTGCTGCGTGGCGACCACAGCGAGAGTGCCACCGGACCGAAGCGCGTCGGCGGTCTTGGTCATCCGCACCGCCGGGTCTATCCAATGGAACGCCGTCACTGCGACAACCACGTCGAAGGGCTCCTCCGGCAGCGGCCAGGTCTCGAAATCCGCCGTCACTACCTCCACCTCCTCGAATCCGGCCAGGTTGCGCCGAGCGACGGTGGCCATGCCCGCACCCAACTCGACGGCCGTGACCCGACAACCGCTCTCGGCGAGCGGCAAGGTCGCCTTGCCGGTGCCCGCGCCTATCTCTAGGACGCGACAGCCGGGACCGATGCCAGCCATCGAGGCAAGGTCATCGAACAGCTCCGGCGGGTATCCGGGCCTGGCCCGGTCGTACAACTCTGCATCTTCATCGAAGGTCCGGCTCAAGCGGACGCGGCGCGTCTCGTCAGGGGTGTCGTCACGCATAGCAGCACACTAGGACCTGCCCGGCACATCAGGAGTGAGATCAGGGGACGAGGAGCGCCCCGTAGGTGCGGGAATGTAGACAGCGGCCAAGCCGCCGCCGATCGCCGCCGGAGAACCACCCCTCCCAAAACGGAGGAGCCGCCAACCGCCGAGACGATGTTGTCCACAGGCCGAAGCGGGGCGCTGGCAGTGACCATCAGAGCGGGCTAGCGTGGAACCGGGCGAGCTCTGCACCGGCATCGGGAACGCAAGACACCCCCAAATCATTCTCCTCCCCGCGCCACCCATCCCACCAGCCGCTCGCTGGCCCCTGTGGACAACCCGCTGGTAAGCCTCAGCCCGAATACGGCGAATGTCGCCGCGGGGGTCCCATGAGAACAGGGAGCTGCTGCTTGGACGCGTCCGGCTGTATGTGTACACCGGAGGCCGCAGAGCAGCACGGCGGCCTGCGTAAGCCGCCCGTATCCCAGCGGCCATCCCCGCGTGTGCGGGGAGCAGTCGACCTCGACCGCGCAGTCCTCCTCGACGTCGGGACCATCCCCGCGTGTGCGGGGAGCAGCGTCGCGGCGTCGACCGAAGACGGGACCATCCCCGCGTGTGCGGGGAGCAGCGCGTGTTGACGGTGCGGATCGAGGTGCCCAGGGGACCATCCCCGCGTGTGCGGGGAGCAGGAATGCACGGACGGCGAGCAGGGTGTGGAGCTGGGACCATCCCCGCGTGTGCGGGGAGCAGTGGTCGCCGTCGACCAGGACGACCGGCTGGTCGGGACCATCCCCGCGTGTGCGGGGAGCAGTCCCATCGCAGACTCCCATCCGTGAACGTCAGGGGACCATCCCCGCGTGTGCGGGGAGCAGACGGTGTACCGGACCCACATGGCCTTCGGGTCGGGACCATCCCCGCGTGTGCGGGGAGCAGACTTCCTGACCTGCAAGGATTACACGGGCAACCAGGCGATTTTGCAACTTCTCAGGAAACGGACATTCCACCCAGGGGTGTATCGCCAACTCTAGTCCTGCGGGTGAGGCCGGAAGTGTGGTTCCTTCGGGCAGGGCGTGGGAGGAAAGCCGGGTTGCAAGGTATTCGCCGGGCGAATGTGGGGGTGTCCCGGCGTGGGGGTGGCCGGGACACCATCGGGCGGTCAGATCCAGACGACCTCGCCGCCGATGCGGTCGGCGAGGGTGTCGGGGTCCCGGAAGGAATGGAAGCTGCCGCCTCCGATGCGGCGGGCGATGCCGCCCTGGCCGTTCGGGGCGGTCACGCCGTAGTAGTAGTGCTCCATGGTGTCGGTGTCCTCGTCCCACACGTCCACGTAGAACGCTCGGGGGTGGGCGGCGGGCTCGTCACTCTGGTAGACAGATGCCGAGTCGGTGATGCGGTTCTCCGTCATGGGATCCCTATCAGTGGCTCGTCGGGCCCGGACGGTCTGCTTGGTAGGCGCTCCGTCCGGGCCTCCTTGCTGAGGCATCGGCGGACATCAACTCTGTGACGACCGCCTCACCTTCTGCTATGGTGACAGCCAGAATCCGATAACACAACTCTGTGGAAAAAGATTCTGTGGGATACCTCAGGAGGAGAGATGGCCCGGCCAAAGAGGAGCAAGCACGTGACCCTGCGCGGCCGCTGGCTGGGGCAGCGGCTCCGCGAGTTGCGCGAGGCGAACGGCCGCACGCTCGAAGACGTCGCCGAGTTCATGCAGCGCACCAACGGCACCATCAGCCGGTTCGAGAACGGTGTCTACCCGGTCCGCCGCCCCGACATGATGGCCATGCTCGACCTGTACGGCGTGAACGACCCCCGGCAACGCGACAGCCTCCTCAAGCTGGGCGAAAGCGCCTGGCAGACGGGTTGGTGGGACGGCTACACGGACGTCTCCACCGAGTTCGTCGACTTCGTCTGGCTGGAGGAGGTCGCGGCCGAGCACCGCCTGTTCGACAACACCCTGCTGCCCGGCATCCTCCAGACCGAAGCCTACGCCGGGACGACCATCCGCACCGTGGAGTTCGACGGATCGGAGAAGCGCATCGAGCGCGGAGTCGAACTGCGCCTCAAGCGCCAGGAACTCCTCAGCCGTGAGAACCCGCCCGTGATCCGCTCGGTCCTGGACGAGGCCGTGCTCCGCCGCCGGGTGGGTTCGGACGAGGTGATGCGGGATCAGCTCACGCACCTGGTCGCGTCCGCCGAACTACCGACGGTCGCACTGCGGGTGCTCCCCTTCTCGGCCGGAGCGCACGAGAGTCCCACAGGCGCCTTCAAGTACTACGTCATGGACGATCCCTACCCGGACCTGGTCTACGCGGAGACCCCCAAGGGAGCCGTGTACATCGAGGAGCCCGATACCGAGCGAATGGCCGCTGCGTATGATCGTTTGTGGGAGAAATCCCTGTCAGAGCAGGATTCCGCCGAGTTCATCTCGGCGCTGATCGAGGAGCCATCGTGACCCCCGAGCCGACGTTCCAGCAGCTGTCCGAGCAGGAACGCGCCACCATCAACTGGCACATCAGCACCTACAGCGACAACGGCGGCGCCGCCTGCGTGGAAGCCGGTGCGTTGGGTGATGGTTCCGGGCGGGTCGCCGTGCGTCACAGCCACCACCCCGAGGGCGCGCACATCGTCTACACCCGCCAGGAGTGGGAGGCCTTCACCCAGGGCGTCCGCGCCGGGGAGTTCGACTTCCACGGCTGACCCGGAACTCAGCGAGCATGCGAAGGGCCGACGATCGTCGGCCCTTCGGCATGTCAGGCGGTACGCAGGGACAGGCCGTCGATCTCCACCGCCGGCCCCGTGGTGGCCAGGGCGGTGATGCGGTCCGCGCTCCCCTGCTCGAACACCACGTGGCCGCCCGGCAGGGGGACTCGGGCGCCCTCGGCCGGCAGTCCCAGCAGTTCGCCCAGCCAGGCCGCCGACCGGTCCGGTTCCGGGACCTCGATGACGATCTCCCGCAGGTCGTACTCCCCCGGGTCGAACGCGTCCTCGGGCAGACCGGTGAGAATCCGATCGCGGGGAGGGTCGTAGGTAATGAGGAACGGCGCCCACGACGGGCCGTCGGGGAGGAACACCTCCCGGAAGGACACCGGCGGCTCCTCGAACTCGAAGAGCACCTCCCGTGTCCGGTGCCCCGCCGCGCGCAGCCGCTCCGCCGCGGACGCCGCGTCGGTCACGTTGACCGCGAAGGTCAGCGCCCCACCGCCCGCGGCCGCGGCCCGTTCGATCGCGGGCCGCACCGCTCCCAGCCCCTCCGCGAGGGCGGCGGCGGTGTAAGCGGCCTCGTCGGTGACGGTGAGGATTTCGACGTACCGCTCGTCCAGCCGCCAGGCCCCGTTGCGGAACCCGTCGCGTTCCGGGCCGGTGTGGGTCGGGAACCCGGCTTCGGTGTAGCGGGCGGCGGTGGCGTCGATGTCGGGCACCCAGTGCAGGAGATGGTCGAACTCGGGTCGTTCATCGACCACGGAAACCCCTCTCGAATATTAGGTTCGCCTAACCTAATATCGTTTGCCGACGGGGGTCAACCGCCCCCACGGGAGCGGGGGCGGTCAGGGGTGGCGTCAGGTGGTCTTGGAGGACTTCCAGAAGACCGGGATCACCACGGCCGCGACCACCAGGTGGGACAGCTCCAGCACGACGGTGGTGGCGACCGTGCCTCCCGCGGACAGCGGCGGCACGACCATCAGCAGCGCGACCAGGACCGCCACGACAGTCCAGACCACCAGCCCGCGACGTCCCAGGAAGCGCTCACCCAGGGCCAGCACACCCCAGCCCAGGAGTGCGAAGCCCGCACTGAAGATCGCGAAGGCGCCGGCGGAGATCGCCGCGGGGTCCTGGCCCGGCGGGGCGACCACCAGGTCCGCGCCCAGCAGGGGCGCGACCAGGGCCAGCAGGGCGTTGGCGACGGCCACGGCGGCGACGGCCGCCAGGCGGGGCCTCCAGGAGGCACGGGGCGGGGCCACGGCGGGTGCGGCGGTCATGATGGGACTCCTTCGTGTTCGGGGTTCGAGCCCAACACTAGGAATCGCGCGCGAGACTTCCTATGCCTGAAAAGCTTGTTCCTATATTCCATCGTCCACGAGTGGGGGTATCGGAGATACGATGGCGGCATGGATGTGCTCAGTGACGTGATCGGCACCGTACGGACCGGGCGCCCCAACGCGGCCCGCGTCGAATGGCACTCCCCCTGGGGCATGCGCTTCCCCGCGGGGTCCGGGGTCGGCTTCCAGGTGGTCCTCCAGGGCTCCTGTGTGCTGATCGCGGAGGGCGAGGACCCGCTCCACCTGGGGGTGGGCGACATCGTGTTCCTGCCCAACGGCCAGGGGCACGTGCTGGCGGAGCAGACCACCTCTCCCGTGCAGGACTTGTGCGACCTCCTCCCCCACGGTCGGGGGGCCGAGCCCGACGCCCCCGTGACCGAGCTGGTGTGCGGGCCGACGGGCACCGGACCGCGCTTCGGTTCGGCCGCCGTCGGGGAGCAGGGGCGCGGGGAGCCCTCGTGCGTCACCCTGGGCGGGTCGTACCACATCTGCGGGGCGCGGCCGCATCCGATGCTGGCGGAGCTGCCCCGGCTGATCCACCTGCCCGCGCGGGTGGGCGTCCGCACGGAGCTGGGCTCGGCGGTGGAGCTGCTGGGGGCGGAACTGGGCCGCCCCCGCCCCGGCGGGGACGCGATCGTGCCGTCCCTGCTGGAGATGCTGCTGGTGTACATCCTGCGCACCTACATCGAGGAGAACCGGCACGCGGCCGCCCGGGGCTGGCTGGGGGTGATGCGCGACCCCGCCGTGTACGCGGCGGTGCAGGCAGTGCACAGCGACCCGGCGCACCCCTGGACGGTGGCCGAGCTGGGTGAGCGGGCGGGCCTGTCCCGGGCGGCGTTCGCCAAGCGGTTCACCGCGATGGTGGGCCTGTCGCCGCTGGCGTACGTGACCTGGTGGCGGCTGACGACGGCGGGGCGGATGCTCCAGGAGAGCGACGCCCCGATCTCCTCCGTCGCCGCGCGGGTGGGCTACTCCTCACAGTTCGCGTTCGCCAACGCCTTCAAACGCGAGTTCGGCCTGTCCCCCGGCCGCTACCGCTCCGGGATCCCTAACCCGCCCGCCGCCGCCCCGTCGGCGGTGTGAGGGTCAGCAGTCGAGCACGTCGGCCCGGGGGACGCCGTCGGCGGCCAGGCACAGCATCGCCTCGTCGACGCCGCCGGTGGCGACCTCCGGCGCCGATACGGCCAGCACCTCCGGGAGGGCCGCACCCGGGAAGACCAGGGTGAACGGCGCCGTGGGCGCGTCGGCGGCGAGCGCGGGCAGGTCCGAGGCCCGCGCGTCGGCCGCCGCCCCGCCCAGGGTGAACTGGTGCGGGCGCAGCCCGTAGCCGCCCTCGTCGAGGTGGTAGCGGGCGGTGCCGGTGACCCGGACCCCGTCGGCGTCCTCCTCGGCTCCCGTGACGACCAGCCCGAACACCCCCGTTCCGGCGGCGTACAGCACGATCCGGTCGTCGCCGTGCACCACCAGGGCGTTCAACCCGTCCAGGGCCGGGTCGGCCGGTTCCACGGCGGGCGGCCCCGCCGGGTCGGCCCCGTCGGAGGGCTCTGCGGTGGACGGCGCCCCGGGCCGTCCGGCGAACACCGCGCCTACCGCCGCCACCGCGTAGCCGCCGGCCGCCGCCAGTACCAGGAGCAGCGCGGAGACGACCAGCAGGACCGTGGAACGGGACCACAGCCGGTACGCGAACCGGGTCAGTGGGCGGCTCATGCCGGGCACTCCTCTCCCGCGGCCGGGGCGGTGAACGCGGCCCCGGCCGCGGCCCCGGTGTCGTAGCACAGGCGCAGGTCGGCGTAGGAGTCCCCGGGGGCGAACACGTAGCGCTGGTGGAAGACCACTGTGCCGCGTTCGGGAGCCCCGGGGAAGGTCGCGGTGAAGACCGAGGGGACGGAGGGGAGCATGATCTCGTCCGCGGCCGGGCCGGAGAACCCGGCCTCGATCTCGGTCCCTTGGGCCCCCGCGGTGAGGTCCACCCGGGTCGAGCTCATCGGCCCCACCGGCCCCTCCTCGAAGCGGGGGCTGCGCAGGCCGGTGACGCGGATCCCGCCGTCCTCGGCGGCGGCCTCCCGCAGGGACACCACGAGGGATTCGGAGACGAACGTGTCGTCGCCGACGACCGCCGCTGCCAGGCCCGCCGTGTCCTCGGCGGTGACCTGGGTGAACGCCTCCGGGTCGGGCACCGGCGCGGTGGGGGTCCCCGGTGGCGGGTCCTGCCCGCCGACCGTGTCGGGGGACTCCGGGGTGGCGACCCCCGGCCCGCCCGTACCCGCCTCCCCGCCGGTACCGGTCGGGCCGCCCACCGCCGCGGTCTCCCCGCCGAGGCGGTACCCGGTCGCCCCGGCCAGGGGGACCGCCAGCACCACCGCGGCCGCGACCGCCAGTGTGGGCCAGGGCGACCACGAGCGGCGCCGGGTGCCGCCCCGGAGTCGCCGCCCGGGCTCGTGCTCCCGCTCGCGCGCGGGCGACCACTCCCCCTCGACCAGCCGGGTGACCAGGGCGGTGGGCTCGGCCGCCACCAGGGTCGGGTCGGTCCCGTACCGCCCGCGGCCCACCGCGTGCAGCGCCGCCAGCGCGCTCGGCCGGGCGGCGGGGTCCTTGGCCAGGGCGGCGGCCACGATCCCGTGCAGCCAGCCCGGCACCCCGGTCAGGTCGGGCGGCTCCCGGCGGGTGCGCTCCAGCACCGCCGCGGTGTCGCCGCGGCCGAACGGCGGGCGGCCGGTGGCCGCGTAGGCGACCATGCCGCCCCAGGCGAACAGGTCCGCGGCCGGGCCCGGGTCGGCGCCCTCCAGCAGCTCCGGCGCCGTCCACCCGGGGGTGCCCATGAGCATCCCGGTGCGGGTGACGGCGGTGCCGTCGACCGCCCGGGCGATCCCGAAGTCCAGCACCCGCGGCCCGTCGGGGGACAGCACCACGTTGCCGGGTTTGAGGTCGCGGTGCACGACCCCGGCGGAGTGGACGGCGTGCAGCGCCTCCGCCGTCCCCGCGGCGAAGGCGGCCAGGTCGCCCTCGCCCAGGGGGCCGCGGTCGCGGACCCGGGCGGCCAGCGTGGGCCCGGGCACGTAGTCGGTGGCGATCCACGGGCTCTCCGCACCGGTGTCGGCGGCGCGCACCGCCACCGTGCACAGCCCGCCGACCCGGCGCATCAGGTCGGCCTCGCGGGCGAACCGGGCCCGGAAGATCGGGTCGGTGGCGTAGTGGGCGTGGATCACCTTGACCGCGACGCAGCGGCCCACCTCGTCGGCGGCCGCGTAGACGGCGCCCATGCCGCCCGCGCCCAGCAGGCCCGCGATCCGGTAGGGGCCGAGCCGCCGTGGGTCCTCGGGGGTGAGCGGACTCAGGTCCGGTGGGACCGGCCCGTGGGTGAAGAGTCGTGTCATCGGGCTCTCGGGGTGTCGGGGGTCGCGGGATGTCGAAGTTATCCGGATGGCGGGGGCATCCGAATGCCGGGGTCATGGGGGAACAGGGTCGGTAGGTCGAGGTGCCGGGGCGCCCGGCCGGCGAAGGCCACCAGGATGCCCGAGGATCCGGAGTCCGGGGGCCTCACGGCGTCGACAGGTTCAAAGTCGCCGGACATCGGGATGCCGAGGGTGTCGGCGTCAGGGGCACCCGGATACCCCGGGTACCCGGATGCCGGGGGTATTCAGATGTCGACGGCATCTGAATGGTCGGCGCATCCGAAGACTCCGAACCTCCGGATGGTGGGGGCATCCCGGCAGGTCGAGGCCGGTCAGGTGGGGCAGTCGGTGAGCATGCTCTGTTCGGGGCGGTAGTCGGAGAGGGCGAAGCCCTCGTTGCCCTGGTGGACGTCGTCGCGCCAGCCGGTGGTGCCGTCGACGTCGTAGCAGTGGCCGCTGACATCGTGCACCAGCGCTCCGAACAGCGCCGCGGGCCGGTAGGCGATGCCGCCGCGTTCGGGGGCACCGGGCAGGAGCACGGTGGCCTCCTGGACCGGGTCGTCGGGGTCCAGGGTGAGGACCGGGGTGACCGGCCCGCTCCAGTCCTCGTTGACCCCGCCGTGCACGATGACCTTGTCCCGCCCCTGGGGGTCGGTGGCCGGGTCCAGCGGCGCCAGGGCCATGAAGTCCTCGGCGTGGACGGTGTAGGAGCCCACGTTCGGGTGGTAGGTGAACCGCGCGGTGACCTCGATCCCGTCGGCGACGGCTTCGACCGACGCCCAGCACACGGTGGCCACCGGGAACCCGTCGACGGTGCCGCTGCCCAGGCCGAAGTCGGCGGTGTCGTGGTCGAGGGGGACGACGAACGGCCACACCTCGACGGAGGAGTCGGTGACGAAGAGCGAGCCGGGGTCGTCGGCCGCCTCCAGCAGCGCCTCGTGGTCCGGGGCCGTGACGGTGTCGGGGGCGAAGGGCCGCCAGGTGGCCACGGTCGCCTGGGCCGCCAGCCGCTCCTCGTCCGGCTCGCACGGGACCGGTTCCGCTCCGCCCTCGACCGCCTCTCCCTCGGGGGCCTGCGGCGGGGTCGCGGCGGCCAGGGCACCCCAGGTGGCCTGGCGCAGCGGGGGGACGATCGCGGTGAGCAGCCCGGCGAGGAGCACCAGGGCGGCCAGGGAGGCGGCCACCAGCGGCCAGGTGCGCCGCCTGCGCCGGGGCGGGACCCAGGGGGTGTGGTCGACGGGGGTGTCGATCCGCCAACCGGTGGCCAGCAGCCGGGCCAGGGTCTCCTGCTCGTGCCCGGGGTCCGGTGGCCCCGGGGTGAACACCCCGGCCCCGTCCCCGTCCGCCCCACCGGGTCCTCCCGGACCGGAGCCGCCCGTACCGCCTGCCCCGGCCGTGCCGCCCGCCCCCGGGCCGCGCAGCAGGGCGGTCATCACCTGGGCGGCGGTGGGCCGGACCCCGGGGCTGCGGTCGAGCGCGTCGCGCACCAGCGGCAGCAGCCGCGGCGGCACCCCCGCCAGGTCGGGGTCCTCCCGGCGGGTGCGGTGGATGAGGGTGTCGACGGGGCCGGTGCCGAAGGGTTCGCGGCCGGTGGCGGCGTAGGCGATCAGCGCGCCCCAGGAGAACATGTCGGCGGCGGGTGCGGGCACCGCCCCGTCGTACTGCTCGGGGGCCAGCCAGCCGGGGGTGCCCACCACGCCGCCGGTGCGGGTGAGCGCCGTCTCGTCCAGGGCGCGGGCGATGCCGAAGTCCAGCACGCGCGGCCCGTCGGGGGACAGCACCACGTTGTCGGGCTTGAGGTCGCGGTGCACGATCCCGGCGGAGTGGATGGAGTGCAGCGCCTCGGCGGTCCCGGCGGCCAGCGCCAGCAGGGTGTCGCCGCTCAGCGGCCCGTGGGTGAGCACGTGCGCGCGCAGTGTGGGTCCGGGCGCGTACTCGGTGGCCAGCCAGGGGCGGGCCCCGGTGGTGTCGGCGGCCAGGACTCCGACGGCGCAGGTGGAGCGGACCCGGGTGAGCAGGTCCACCTCCCGGGTGAACCGGTCGCGGAACTCGGGGTCGGCGGTGTGGTGGCGGTGCAGCGTCTTGACCGCGATCCGCGCGCCGTCGGGGGTCAGGGCGGCGTAGACGGTGCCCATACCCCCCGCGCCGAGTCGGCCCACCAGACGGTAGGGGCCCAGGCGGTCGGGATCCCCCTCCATGAGGGGGAGGAAGCCGGTGGAGGGCGTGGTCATCGGCGCTCCGTGGTGCTGAGGGGCGGTGGTCGGCGAGGACGACGTGTCCTTCTCGGACATTAGCGTCCCCGCACTCCGGATTTTCTGTTTTCCCCGTTCGGATCCCCGATGAACGGTCGCTGGATTGTCGGTGGTGGGTGTGAGACTGGAGTCACAGTCGATGAGGTCGGGGGCTCTCCCCGACGACTCCCACACCATTCTCCCGATGGGGGCGACACCGTCATGGGCGCGAACACTCGGAATCCGCAACGGGCCACGGTCCGGCCGGAGCGCGCCGAGGACCGGCCGGGCTCGGACACCACCCGTTCCCTGCTGCTCTGCGGTATGGCCGCGGGGCCCGCGCAGCTGCTCTTCTCGCTGGCGCAGGTGTCCTGGGGCGGCCCGGACGCGTCGGCCCCGCCCGCGAACCCGTTCGTCGCCTCCGGCGAGGGCTGGGCGCAGGCGCTGGTCGTCCTGGTGTGCGGGGTCCTGGCGATCGGCGGCGCGGTAGGGCTGGCCCGGGCGCTGCGCGGCCGGGCGTCGCAGCGGTCCGCCTCGGTGTCGGTCGCGGTCTACGGGGCCTGCGTGCTGCTGAGCGGGGTGTGGGCGGTGGACCCGGTGGCGGCTCCGCTGCCGGGGGCGACCGAGGCCGCGGCCCCGGCGCTGGACGCGCTGGTGCGCACCGCCCTGGGGTGGGCGGCGCCGGTGGCCCTGACCCGCGCGGTGCTGGGCGGCTCGGGGTGGCTGCGCTCCACCGGCCGGGGCGGCGCGGTCCTGTACTCGTGGTCGTGCGCACTGGTCGCCGTGGTCTGCGGGGCCGTCGCGCTCACCGTTCCGGCGGCCGCCGCCGCGGCGGCCTGGCTGTCGGCCCTGGTGCTGTGGACGTGGCTGGCGGCGTTCTTCGCCCAGGTCCTGTGGGAGCCGTCCGAGGCGCGCCCGGCCCCCGCCGGCCCGAACCCCGCCGACTCGGCCCCCATCGGCCGGACCGCCGCGGACCCGCGCCCGGTAGTGCCCGCCCCGCGCCGCCCTCACTAAGCCCCTTCCCGGACCGGGGGACCCCGTCGCACGGATCGGCCGTACGGCGGGGTCTCCTCCATGTCCGGCCCGCCCCGCCGCCTCACTCCTCGGGGCAGCTCAGCCCCTCGGGCGGTGTCTCCCCGCCGATCAGGTAGGCGTCCACCGCCTCCTCCACGCACGGCACCCGCCCCGACCCGTACAGGGTGTGGCCGCCGCCCTCGTAGGTGACCAGGACCGCGCTCTCCAGCCGCTCGGCCAGCTCCCGGGACCAGGCGTAGGGCGTGGCGGGGTCGCCCACCGTGCCCACGACCACCAGCGGCGGGGCATCGGGGGCCGTGAACCCGGTGGGCGGCCGTTCGGCGCGCTGCCAGTGCGCGCAGGGCAGGTGGTCCCAGACGGCGTCGGCGCCGAACAGCGGGGACAGGTCGACGGCCTCGGCGGCGGCGTCCCGGTACCCGGTCACGTCCGTCGGCGAGGCGTGGTCGGCGCAGGTGACGGCGGTGTAGGCGGCGCGCGGGTCGCCGTGGTCGCCACCGGTTCCGACCTGCGGCTCCCCTTCCTCTTCACCCAGGCCGCCGAACACCTCCTCGTACAGGGCGAGCAGCTCCTCGCCCGACTCCCCCGGTGCCCCGGGCTCCCCCGCCCCCTCCCGGGTCAGGGCGGCGAACGCGTCGGCCAGCGGGTCCCAGGCCTCCTCCCGGTACAGGGCGGAGGTGGCCATGAGCAGCAGCAGCCGCCCGTCCACGGGGATGCCGTCGGCGGAGACGGGTGCCCGGTCCAGCTTCTCGATGAGCTCGCGGGCCACGGTGTCGGGGTCGGCCCCGGGGGTGAAGGGGCAGTCCCGGACCGTCGCGGCGCAGTGGTCGACGAACCGCTCCCAGGCGGCCTGGAAGGCCGCGGTCTGGTCCAGCGCCGTCTCCACGGTGGAGGCGTCGGTGTCCACCGCGGCGTCCAGGACCATGGCGCGGGTGCGCCGGGGGTACATGTGCGCGTAGAGGGCGCCGATGTGGGTGCCGTAGGAGTAGCCCACGTACGTCAGGGCGTCCTCGCCCAGCGCGTCGCGGATGATCTCCAGGTCGCGCACGACGTTGACGGTGCCGACCTCGGCCAGGACCTCCTCCCCCGCCGCCTCGGTGCACGAACCCGCGTACCGGCGGGCCGCGTCGTCCAGCGGTTGCAGGTCGACCGCGCTCAGGTGGCGGGGGTGGGTGTCGGCGAGGGCCTGCCGGGCGTCCTCGAAGGCGTAGCGGTCTCCGCAGCTCAGGCCGCCGCCGGTGCCGACCCCGCGCGGGTCGAAGGACACCAGGTCGAAGGACGCCCGGACGCGGTCGGAGAACACGGTGCCGTGGAACATCGCGGTGCCCGGGACACCGGGACCGCCGGGGTTGATCACCAGGGAGCCGACCCGTTCCTGCGGCGGCCCGGCGGAGGGCAGCCGGATCAGGGCCAGGTCGAGGGTCTGCCCGCCGGGGCGGTCGTGGTCGAGCGGGACGGTGACGGTCCCGCATTCCAGCGGCGCCTCCCGGCCGGGGCAGGCGGTCCAGGCGATCTCCTGCCCGGCGTAGCGTTCGGGGATCTCCTCGGCGACGGGCTCCGCGGTGGGCGGCGCGGGGCAGGCGGAGAGCAGGAGCACCGTCGCGGCGGCCGCCGCGGCGGACCCCATGCGCACCGACCGCACCACCGTCAGGGCTCCGTTCCCCGCCCGAACCTCGGACGGTCCCCTCCCATCCTCCCTGTTCACGGCGCCGGTTCCCAGGGAGGACACGGCCGGGGCCGGGGCCCGGGCGCACGAGTCACTCGGATGTTCTGATCACCCGGATGTTCTGCTCATCCGCATGGGCGGGCCATTCGGATGAGCAGAACATTCAGGAGTGCGGACCATTCAGATGTTCCGACCATTCAGATGCGCGGATCATTCGGGCCGGCAGGTGTGGCCGCTGCCGGGCGGGGTGAGGGCCAGCAGGTAGGTGTCCACGACGTCGTCGACGCACCGGTTGACGCCGTACCCGTAGATGGTGTGCCCGCCGCCCTCGTAGGTGACCAGGGTCGCGGTCTCCAGCTGGTCGGTCAGCTCCCGGGACCAGGCGTAGGGGGTGGCGGGGTCGGCCACCGTGCCGACGACCACCAGCGGCGGGGCATCGGGGGCGGTGAAGCCGGTGGGCGCCTCCTCGGTCTCGGGCCAG
>NZ_JBJJBV010000329.1:0-6605 GCF_045446735.1 Nocardiopsis protaetiae | reverse complement strand
CCGCACCCCCGACCGACTTCTCACCCCCCGGTCCACTCCACAGCCGTTCAGAGAGGCCGTTCACCATGCCCTTGGCCCTGCTCGCCCTCGCCGTCGGCGCCTTCGCCATCGGAACCACCGAGTTCGTCATCATGGGCCTGCTGCCGGAGGTCGCCGACGGGCTCGGCGTGAGCATCTCCCACGCCGGGTACCTCATCTCCGCGTACGCCCTCGGCGTCGTCGTCGGCGCCCCGCTGCTCACCGCGGCCGCCACCCGGCTGCCGCGCAAGACCGTGCTGATCCTGTTCATGGGCCTGTTCGCCGTGGGCAACCTGGCCACGGTGCTGGCCCCCACCTACGAGACCGTGTTCGCCTCCCGGGTGATCGCCGGGCTGCCGCACGGCGCGTTCTTCGGCGCCGGGGCGCTGGCCGCCGCCCAGATGGCCGGGCCCGCCCGGCAGGGGCGCGCGGTGGCCCGCATGTTCCTGGGACTGACCGTCGCCAACATCATCGGCGTCCCCGTGGGCACCCTGCTCGGCCAGGAACTGGGGTGGCGGGCCGCCTTCCTGGTGGTGACCGCGATCGCGGTGCTGGCCATGGTCGGCATCGCCGTGTTCGTGCCGCGGCTGGCGCGCACCGGCAGCGGCCGGCTCATGCCCGAGGTGCGGGCGCTGGGGAACACCCAGGTGCTGCTGGGGCTGCTGTCGGCGGTGTTCGGGTTCGCCGGGGTGTTCGCCGTGTACAGCTACATCGCGCCGATGATGACCGAGCTGGCCGGGATGACCGGCGGGGGCGTGACCGTGGTGCTGGCGCTGTTCGGCATCGGCATGACCCTGGGGTCGCTGGTCGTGGGGCCGCTGGCCGACCGGGCGCTGCGGCCCACCATCTACACCGCGCTGGGGGCGCTGGCGGTGGTGCTGGCGCTGTTCACGTTCACCGTGCACAACCCGTGGACCGCGATGGTGTCGGTGGTGGTGCTGGGGGCCGTGGGGTTCGGGGTGACCACGCCGTTGCAACTGCTGGTGATGAACAAGGCGGGGGCGGCGCCGACCCTGGCCTCCGCCGCGAACCACTCGGCGTTCAACCTCGCCAACGCGGGCGGCGCCTGGCTGGGCGGGGTGGGGATCTCCGCCGGGCTGGGGCTGTCGTCCCCTGCGGCGATCGGCGCCGTGCTGGCCGTGGCGGGCCTGGGCGTCGCGCTGACCGCCGGATTCCTGGACCGCGGTACGGGGAAGGCCGCCGCGGGGGCCACGGCCGTGCCCGCGCGGGAGTCCTCCCAGGTCTCCTGACCCACCCGGCGACCGGCACCGCCGACCGCGCCGGGGCGTCAGAGGCGGACGGCGGCCCCCAGGCGGGCGATGGCCTCGTGCAGGCGGGCCGGGCCGTGGCCCGCGTAGGCGATGACCAGGCCCGGCGGGCCGGGGGCGGTGCGGTGGCGCGACAGCGGCTGCACCGCCACCCCGGCGCGTTCGGCGCGGGCGGCGGCGTCCCGGTCGTCGATACCGGCGGGCAGCAGCACCAGCAGGTGCAGGCCCGCCGCCACCCCCAGGACCGTGCAGCCCGGCAGGTGGGCGCGGACCGCCGCCGCGGCGGCGTCGCGGCGGGTGCGGTGGCGGGCGCGCATGGTGCGCAGGTGGCGGGCGATGGTCCCGTCGCGAAGCAGCAGCGCCAGGGCCAGCTGCGGCAGTGAGGGCGAGCCCAGGTCGGCGGCCCAGCGTGCCTCCACCACCTCCTCCAGCAGGTGCGGGGGCGGGACCAGCCAGCCCGCGCGCAGGGCGGGGGCCAGGGTCTTGGAGAGGCTGGAGGTGTGCGCGACCAGGTTCGGGTCCAGGCCGTGCAGGGCGCCGACCGGCGAGCGGTCGTAGCGGTACTCGGCGTCGTAGTCGTCCTCGATCACCAGGCCGTTGCGGTCGCGCGCCCAGGCCAGCAGGGCGCGGCGGCGGGCGGGCGAGAGCACCACCCCGGTCGGGAACTGGTGGGCGGGCGTGACCAGGACGGCGCGGGTGTCGGTGGCGGCCAGGGCGCCGGTGTCGATGCCGTCGGCGTCCACGGGGACGGGGACGGTGGCGCCGCGGGTCCAGCGGTCGAGGATGGCGCGGTTGCCGTCGGCGCCGGGGTCCTCGCGGGCGATGGCGTGCAGGCCGCGGGCGCTCAGGACCTGCACGAGGATGCTCAGGGCGCCGGTGACCCCGGCGGTGACCACGATCTGCTCCGGGGCGGCGCGGACGCCGCGGGAGCGGGCCAGCCACGCGGAGAGTTCGGTGCGCAGCTCCGGGGTGCCCTGGGGCGGGGCGTAGCCGAGGGAGCGGGCGGTGGCGGTGGACAGGACCTCGCGTTCGGCGCGCAGCCAGGCGGCGCGGGGGAAGGCAGCCAGGTCGGGGATGCCGGTGGCCAGGTCGACGACGCCGCTGCCGTAGTCGGGGGGCTCCCAGGTGCCGGTGGGGCGGGTGGCGGGGGTGTCGACGGGGCGGGCGGCCACGGCGGTCCCGGCGCCGCGGGCGGCGGTGAGCAGGCCTTCGTCGGTGAGGCGCTGGTAGGCCTCGACCACGGTGCCGCGGGCCACGCCGAGTTCGGCGGCGAACGCGCGGGTGGGCGGGAGCCGGGTGCCCAGCGGCAGGACGCCGGCGGCGATGGCGGAGCGCAGGGCGTCGGTGAGCCATTCGGTGCGTTCGCCGCGGGGGACGGCGGAGGCGTCGAGTTGCAGGAAGTCCGAGCCCGAGCCCCGGGCGGTGGTGGCGGCCATGGGTCGTTCCCTTTGGTCCGGTCGGAACGGATGTGCTTGGTCCTGTTCGTCGGACCATAGCGGGTCCAGGGTGGAGGCGTGCAAAAGACTTCTCCCCTCCCCGAATCCTCTACTTCCTCCTCGCCGTCCCTGGTGCGGGGCCTGTGGCCCGCGCTGGGCGGGATGGCCCTGATGGGCAGCAGCGTCGCGGTGATCGGCGCGACGGCGGGCATGCCCGCGTTCGTGGTCCAGTCGGCGCGGTACGCGGTGGCGGCGGTGGCGGTCGTCGCGCTGGCCCGGCTGTTCGCGCAGAAGGTGTCGCTCCCCCGCGGCCGGGACGTGCTCTGGGTGGTCGCGGGGGCGCTCTCGGGGCTGGTGGGGTTCAACCTGGCGCTGATCGTGGGGACGGCGCACGCGGAACCGGCGGTGCTCGCGGCGGCGGTGGCGTGCATCCCCATGGTGCTGTCGGTGGCGGGGCCGCTGACCCGGGGCGAGCGGCCGTCGGCGCGGATCGTGGCGGGGGCGCTGGTGGTCAACGTCGGGGCGGTCGCGGTGACGGGGTGGGGGCACGCGGACGTCGTCGGCGTGCTGATGGCGTTGTCACTGATCGCGCTGGAGGCGGGGTTCACGCTGTTCGGGGCGCCGGCGCTGCCGCGCATGGGGGCGTGGGGGTACACGGCGGCGACGACGCTGACGGCGGCGGTGGTCTTCGGGGTGCTGTCGCTGTTCGTGAACCCGGCGGCCTGGGCGATGGTCGCCGACCCGGCGGTGCTGGGGGCGGTGGTCTACCTGGGGGCGATCGCGACGGCGCTGTCGTTCGTGCTGTGGTTCACGGGGGTGGAGCGGATCGGCGCGGGCGCGGCGAGCCTGGCCGCCGGAGTGGCGGCGCCGACGGCGGCCCTGGTCGCGACCGCGCTGGGCGCGCCGATGCCCTCGGTGGGGGCGTGGGTCGGCATGGCGGTGATCGGGGCCGGGCTCATGGTCGGCTTCGCGCCTGTTCCCCGGAGGTCTCCCGCCGGTCCAGGTCGTGCACCCACGCCGCGATGACCGCGGCCGCCTGGACCAGTTCGGTGCGCAGGGCGTCGGGGTCCGACTCGGCGAAGGCCTCGGCGATCTCCTCGGCGAGGATCGCACGCCAGGTGGGGTCGCCGGCGGCGGCCTCGGCCGCGCACCGGTCCCGGGCGGCGTCGGCGGCCTCCCGGTCGCCGGGGAGGCCGGTGCCGTCGGGGTGCCGCTGGTCGCCCCAGGTGGCGAGCTGGCGTTCGCGTTCGGCGTCCAGGGCCCAGGCGAACTCGGCGAGCCCGGCGGCCCGGGGCCCCGGGCCTGTCGTGTCCTCACCCACGGGCGACCGCACCGAGAAGCGCGCTCCGCTCCGAGGAGGGCGTGGTCGGGCACCCCGCCCACAAATCCCGCGAGTCGCGGACGGTGGTGTCACCGCCGCCCGGCTCCGATACCCCCGCACAGTCGTTCATGGCCGCACTGTACAAGGACTCCCGCGTTCCTCGCCGTGCCGGGTGTCCCCGGCCCGGCTCCGCACGGCGAAAGCCTCCGACCGCCGTCCCTCACCCGGCCGAGCACCTCCGCCGGGCACCTCGACGCCGTCGGCCTTGAGGTTCCGGAGAGCGGGACGGGCATGTGGGAGGACCTGAGCGGCCCCTTCCCCGGGCGGTGGCCACCTCTGCGGCGGGAGGCCCACGACCGCGTTCGTCAGCGGTGCCCCAGCACGTTGACCACGCGGCCGTTCGGGTCGCGTACGAAGAAGCGGCGCACCCCCCATTCCTCGTCCTGCAAGGGGTGCACGATCTCCGCGCCGGCCTCCCGCATCGCCTCGTAGGCCGCGTCCACGTCGTCCACTTCAATGCTCATGTCGGCCACGACCGGCGCGGTCCTGTCCTCGGCCATGAAGCTGACCTGCGACCCCGGGTCGGCCGGGGAGGCGAGCGTCGTGATCCAGCCGAGGTTCATGACCTCCTCCAGCCCGAGCCGACCGTAGAACTCCCGGCTCTCTCCCACGGCCTCGGACCGGACATTGGGCACCACGCGGCGAACGGCCATCGACAACTCCCAGCGAAGAAGACGTTTCCCTGTGCTCTTCCAGGAGTACTGCACGACGGCCGCCGCGCGCACCGCCGCGGCGGGGGTCAGCGGCGGTCCGGCGCGTCGGCGAGGTGGGCGTTGATGCGGCCGAGCAGGGCGAACAGCTGAGCGCGCTCTTCACGGTCGAGCGGGGCCATGACGTGTTCGTTGACCTCGGCCAGGACGCGGTCGAGTTCGGCGAGGCGGCGCCCGCCCTCGTCGGTGATGGTGATGACGTTGCGGCGCTTGTCCGCTGGGTCGGGGGCGCGGCGGACCCAGCCGCCGTCCACGAGGTCGTTGAGGACGGACACGAGGTCGCTCGTGTAGATCCGGGTGCGGCCGGACAGGTCCGCCTGGCTCGCGTCGCCGAACTCGGCGAGGGCGGCGAGCACCACGAAGTGGTCCCTGCGGGCGCCCACCGCGGCGAGCGCGTCGCCCGCGACGCGCCGGGTCTGGACGGCCGTCATCCCGACCAGGCGCGAGAGCTGGCCCCTGAGCCGTTCGGGGGTCGCGTCGCCGTGGTCGAAGCGCAGTTCGTCGCCGGTCTCCATGCGGGCAGCCTACCGCCTTGTGTTAGTGCCACTAACGATATAAGTTCATTAGTGCAACTAACGTTAGTTGCACTAATGAACTGGAGGATCCCCCCATGACCGGCACCGACACCCTGGTCCGCGAGCTCGCCGACCGCGCCGAGCTGGCCGACCTGGTCGCCCGCCACAGCCTGTGGATCGACGAGGGACGCTACGACGAGAGCGACCGGCTCTTCACCGAGGATGTCGTCTTCACGTCCGCACGCGGGGAGGCGCGCGGCATCGAGGCGCTCGCCGGACTCGCGCGTTCGCGCCACGACCGGTACGCGGCCACCCTGCACAACAAGTCCAACCTCGTCATCGAACTCGCCGGTGACGCCGCCACCGTCCGGGCGCACGACGTCGCCGTCTTCGTCATCGACGGCAAGACGCAGGCCATCGCGGCCGCGCGCCACCGCTACGGGGCGCGCCGCACACCGGACGGCTGGCGCTTCGACCGCCTGGAGGTCACCCCGGTCGCGCTGACCGCACCCCTGGACCGCGCCCTCTGAGCCCCGCGCTCGGAAGAGGGGAGCCGCCGACCGGGCCCGCCGATCCACCGGCGGGCGGCTCCCCCACCGACCGGAACAGGTGGCGGCCGGGTTCCGCTCCACCGACACGGCAGCAATCACGCCACAATCGCCGTGACGGCCTTGTTCGCTCTGGTCCTGGGAGGAGGCCTCGGTTACTTCGGAGCGACGATGCGGCAGGAGAGGGAACAAGGGCGCGACCAGGACGAATCCTCGGGTACGACCGCCACCGGCACCGAGGACGGCGAAACCGGTCGGCCCGGCGACGACAGCTCCACATCTGAGGAGGGCGGGACTTCACCGGAGCAGGGCTCCGCGGAAGGCGGAGAGGGCACGGCGCAGTCGAGGTTGTCCCAGCTTGAGGTCGCACAGAGCGGGCACCACTATGACACCGGCCCCGCCACCGTCAACGGACAGGAATATACCGAAACCGTCCAGTTGCGAGGCTGCGCGAACTGCTTCGTCGAATTCGACCTCGGACGGAAATGGACGACCTTCGAGGCCGTGGTGGGGCTGAGCGACGGTTCCAGGAGCGACGCATCGGTGACGGTTCGAGTGTTCGCGGGCGAAGATCTGCTCGAATCGCACACCCTCGGCCTGGGCGAGAGCGCGGAGATCTCCGTCAGCGTGGAGGGCGCCCTACGGCTGCGCCTGGAAGCGGAGAGGGTGAAGACCTCGGGATGAACCGCGGTCTGGGCCGATCCCCTCGTGTCGCGCTGAGACGGCGGT
>NZ_JBJJBV010000328.1:0-6640 GCF_045446735.1 Nocardiopsis protaetiae | reverse complement strand
CCCCCGGCGGACGGGCCGGGGGCCGTGGGGGTCGACCCCCGGGAGTAAAGGGTCGACCGTGGAGGCCGATCCCGGGGAAGGGGATCGGCCGTGTCAGGTCAGGACACGGTCTCGCGCTCGGACACGTCCGGCCGCGCCGCCCGGGCCGCCGCGCGCCGGCGCAGCCCCGCAATGACCGGGATGAGCGCGGCCAGCGCCACCATCACGTACAGGCCGATCGAAATCCCGCTGCCCACCAGGATCGACGGGTCGCCCGAGGACGCCGCCAGCGCCCGCCGGAACTCCGTCTCCGCGATCGGGCCCAGCACCACGCCGATCAGCGCCGGGGCCACCGGCACGCCGAACGCCCGCATCACCAGCCCCAGCAGCGCCACCGCCAGCAGCATCACCAGGTGCACCACCGATGTGTTGATCGCGTACACCGCCAGCACCGAGAACAGGGTGATCCCCCCGTACAGGTACGGCTTGGGCAGCTTCAGCAGCTTCGCCCACAGCGGCGCGAACGGCAGGTTGATCACCAGCAGCAGCACGCTTCCCACCAGCAGCGACGCCAACAGCGTCCACACCAGGTCCGCGTTGCGCTCGAACAGCACCGGCCCCGGCTGCAACCCGTACTGCTGGAACGCCGCCAGCATGATCGCGGCCGTCGCCGACGTCGGCAGCCCCAGCCCCAGCAGCGGCACCAGCGTGCCCGCCGCGCTGGAGTTGTTGGCGGCCTCGGGCCCGGCCACACCCTCGATGGCGCCCTTGCCGAACTCGTTCTCCTCCGGGTCGCCCTTGCGCGCGGCCCGCCGCTCGGCGAGCTTGCGCTCCAGACCCAGCGACACGAACGTCGGGATCTCCGCACCACTGCCCGGGATCGGCCCGAACGCGCTGCCCAGCGCGGTCCCGCGCACCCACGGCCCCCAGGACCGCTTCCAGTCCCGGCGGCTCAGCCACGGCCGCCCGGTGCGGATCGCCGCGAAGTCCGGCGCCGACTTGCCGCGCGCCACCACGTACAGCACCTCGCCCAGGGCCAGCAGCCCCACGGTCACGATGACGACGTCGATGCCGTCGAGCATCACCGCCGACCCGAAGTCGAACCGCGGCGCGCCGCTCTGCCCGTCGATGCCGACCACGCCGATGGCCAGGCCGATGAGCAGCGAGGTCAGCCCGCGCAGCACCGAGCCCGACACCACCGCGGCCACCGCCACGAACGAGAACACGGTCAGCGCGAAGTACTCGCCCGGCCCGAAGTTCAGCGCGAACGACACCATCACCGGCGAGAAGAACGCCACGATCAGCGTTCCGACGATGCTCGCGAAGAACGAGCCGATCACCGCCGTGCACAGCGCCTGCGCGGCCCGCCCGGCCAGGGCCATCTTGTGGCCCTCGTAGGTGGTCGCGATCGACGACGCCTGCCCCGGGGTGTTGAGCAGGATCGACGTGGTCGCCCCGCCGAACATCCCGCCGTAGTACACGCCCGCGAAGAGGATGAACGCGCTCGTCGGGTCCAGCCGGAACGTCACCGGCAGCAGCAGCGCCACCGCCATCGCCGAGCCCAGGCCCGGCAGGACGCCCACCGCGGTGCCCAGCAGCACGCCCAGGAACGCCCACATCAGGTTTCCGGGGGTCAGGGCCGCGAGCAGCCCGTCCCCGAGGTTGACCAGAGTCTCCATCTACAGCACCCATCCCAGGATTCCGGACGGCAGGCTCAGACCCAGGCCGAGCGAGAAGCCCACCTGGACGGCCGCCGACACCGACAGCGCCACCACGGCGTCGCGCGGGTACGCGCGCGCCCCGAACGCGAAGGCCACCGCCCAGAACAGCAGCGCACCGGCCAGCAGCCAGCCCAGGAACTCCAGCAGCGCGATGTGCGCCACCAGCCCGGCCAGCACGATGAGGACCGGCCGCGCCTCGAACCACTCCAGGGCGTTGGAGACGCCGGTGTTCCGCTTGCGCAGGTTCCCCACCACCAGGAACACGGCCGCCACCAGCAGCAGCGCGCCGATCATCCCGGGGAAGAACCCGGGGCCGGGCCGGGTGGCGTTGGGCGGGGCCTGGATGGTGAGCGCGCCCCACAGCATGACCGCGCCCACGGCCGCGGTCAGCGCGGGCACCACCCACCGGGCTGGTCCGCTCCAGGGCACCGTCTCGGGGTCGGGTGCCGCGGCCGCGGCGGCGGCCCGGGCGGCGGCGAGCTCCGCGTCCCCGGCCGCCGCCTCCGCGGCGTCCGTGCCTTCAGTTGCTCCTGCGCCACCGGCCGCTCCCGCGCTCTCGGCCGCTCCCGCGGTCCCGGCGGCCTCCGCGGTCGCGCCTCCGGACACCTCCGCGGTCGTACCTGCGGCAGTACCCCCGGCCTCCGGGTCCGCTGCCGCTGCCGCGGCCGACGTCGATGCCGCCGCCGCGGACGCCGACTTCTCCGTTCCGTTCACGGTCACAGCCCCAGCTCCTCGATGGTCTCCTGCGTCACGGCGACCTCGTCCTCCAGGAACGCGGTGAACTCCGCCCGCCCCTGGTAGGTGTCCGTCCACCGGTTGCGCTCCAGCGTGTCGGCCCACGACGGGGTCTCCACCAGCTCCGCCACCAGCCCCTCCAGCACCTCGACCTCGGTGTCGGTCAGCCCCGGCGGCGCGATGACCCCGCGCCAGTTCGACATCTCCACCTCGTAGCCCTGCTCCAGGAACGTCGGCGCGTCCAGCCCCTCCAGCCGCTCGGGGGACGACACCGCGAGGACCCGCAGCGGCCCCCCGCCGCCCACCTGGTCGGCGAAGTCGCTCAGGCTACTGAACCCGACCACCGCCGTCCCCGACAGCAGCGAGGTCAGCACCTCGCCGCCGCCCGAGTACGGCAGGTAGTTGATCTCCCCGGGGGCCAGCTCCATGGACTGGGCCACCCGGCCCGCGAAGATCTGGTCGACGCCGCCCATCGACCCGCCGGCCACCGGCAGGGTCGTCTCCTGGGCGGTCCAGTCCTGGGCGAGGTCGTCCAGGGTCTCGTAGGGGGAGTCGGCGGGCACCACCACGACCTGGTACTCCGAGGCCAGTCGGGCGATCGGGGTCACGTCGTCCATCGTGTAGGGCGACCCGGTGGTCTCCACCGCGCCCACCATGCCCAGCCCGGTCATGGAGAGAACGTTGCTCTGCCCCGACCGGTTGACGATCTGCGCCAGCCCGATGGTGCCGCCCGCGCCCTCGGCGTTGCGGACCTCGACGTTGAAGCGCAACTCCTCCTCGCGCAGGCCGTTCTGCATCTCCCGGGCCAGGGCGTCCCAGCCCCCGCCGGGGGCGGCGGGCGCGATGAGCAGGAGTTTCTCCTGCTCACCGGTCCCCTCCGCGGAACTCTGGCGCACGTCGAACAGTGCGGTCCCCACCAGCAGGAGGGCGCAGAGCCCGCCCGCGATACGGAGCGGCACACCGCGTTGGCGCATCGCTGTCTCCTTCCGACCTCGTTCGCCCCCTCGCCGTGCGGGAACGAGGAGAGCCGGGTCACAGTGTGACCCGGCCCACGCTCGTGTCATGGTGTTGTTAAAACTGGCGTCATATTGGTCGTATTGTTCGTGGCACGCTCGCGAACACGGTGCCCACCCGTGTGTTCACCTGGGGGTTCACCGATCCGGCCGGCGCCGCGTCCGTTTCGGGACCCGCACCGGTCCCGTATCGGGCTCGCACCAGGCCCGCCCCGATCCCGCCTTGATCCCGCCCTGAATCCCGCACCCCGAATCCCGAACCCGCACCGCCCCCTCCCGGAAGGCCCCGGCATGACCGCGCGCTCGCTCCGTCGGCCGCCGCGCACACCCGCTACCGCTCCGCGCGCCCCCGGCCTGCTCACCTCCGGCCCACGCGCGTCCGCCCCGCGCACCCGCCCCCACCTCTCGCTGACCGGCTCCCTGTTCGTCGGCTACGTGCTCCTGCTCGCCGCCGCCCTGGTCGCCGTCGGCTCCCTGTGGGTGGTCCACCTCGACCGGCACACCGACCGTCAGTACACCGAACGCGTCCTCAGCGTGGCCCGCGCCGTCGCCGTCATGCCCGAGGTCATCGACGGCGTCCAGGGCCCCGACCCGGCCGCCGAACTCGACCCGCTGGCCGACCGGATCGCCGCCGCCACCGGCGTGGAGTACCTGGTCATCGCCTCCCCCGAGGGCATCCGCTACACCCACCCGGACAAGGACCTCATAGGAGAGACGGTGTCCACCCCGCCCGGCCCCGCCGCGCGGGGACAGGAATGGACGGGGGTGGAGACCGGCACCCAGGGGCGCACCGTCCGCGCCAAGATCCCCGTGTTCTCCGGCGGCGGCTCGGTCAACGGCGACGACGCCCGCGGCGCGGTCGTCGCCTACATCTCCCTGGGCATACTGACCTCCGACGCCACCACCGAGGCGCGCGCCGCCGTCCCCGCCGTGCTGGGCACGGTCGCCGTGGTCCTGGGCCTGGGCGTGGTCGGCGCCTGGTCGCTGTCCCGCCAGGTCAGGACCAAGACCCACGGGCTGGAACCGGCCGACATCACCGCGCTGCTGGAGAGCCGGGAGGCCCTGCTGCACGCGGTCCGCGAGGGCGTGCTCGCCGTCGACGCCGACGGCCGCCTCGTCCTGGCCAACCCCCCGGCCCGCGCCATGCTGGGGCTTCCCGACGACGCCGAGGGGCGTACCCTGGACGAACTCGGCGCCTCGGAGCGGGTCCGCGACATCGTCTCGGGGGCCGACCGGGGCCGGGACCTCCTCCTGCTCTCCGGCGACCGCATCCTGGTCGCCAACCGCAGGACGGTCCGGATCCGGGGCGAGGAGACCGGCGCGGTCGTGACCTTCCGGGACCGCACCGAGCTGGACCGGCTCACCGGCGAACTCGACGGCGCCCGCACCGTCACCCGCGGGCTGCGGGCCCAGACCCACGAGTTCGCGAACCGGATGCACACCCTGGCCGGGCTGCTCGACCTGGGCGCCCACGAGGAGGCCCGCGCCTACCTGGCGGACCTGTCGGCGGCGCACACCCGCACCACCGCGGGGATCGCCGAGCACGTGGCGGATTCGGCGGTGGCGGCCCTGGTCATCGCCAAGTCGGCGCAGGCCGCCGAGATCGGCGTGGACCTGCGGCTCTCCCCGATGACGGAGGTGCCCGCGCTGGACCGGGGGCTGCGCGCCGACGCCCTGCTGGTGCTGGGGAACCTGGTGGACAACGCGCTGGACGCCGTCGCGGGCGACGGCCGGGGATGGGTGGAGCTGATGGTGCGCCTGCACCGGGCCGGCGAGGACGGCCCGCCGCACGACCTGCTGGAGATCCGGGTGACGGACTCCGGGCACGGGGTCGCCGACGGGATCGCCGAGGAGATCTTCCGGCTCGGGTTCACCACCAAGGCGTCCCGGGACGCGGGCGGGCGCGGGCTGGGGCTGGCGCTGGTCAAGCAGGTGTGCGAGGGCCGAGGGGGGAGCGTGGAGATGGAGGCGCCCGACAGCGAGGAGGGCGCGGTGTTCACCGCGTACCTGCCGGCCTCCGGGCCGGGTGCCGCCGACATGCCGGACCCCGCCGGTGAGCCGGACCCCGCGGCCGGTCCTGACCCGGCAGGTGAGCCGGGGGCCGCGACCGCGCCGGGCTCCGCTGCCGGGCCGGGCGCGGCCGGTACGCCGGGCTCCGCCGGCGGGTCGGGTACGGCCTCGGGGGAGGCCCGGTGATCCGCGTCCTGGTCGTGGACGACGACGTCCGGGTGGCCCGCAACCACCAGGAACTCGTGGAGTCGCTGCCCGGGTTCACCGTGGTCGGCGTTGCGCACACCGCGGCCACCGCGCTCGCCCAGATCCGCGGCCACCGCCCGGACCTGGTGCTGCTCGACCTGCACCTGCCGGACGCGTCGGGGATCGAGGTCATGCGCACGCTGCGCGCGGCCGCCGCCGACGAGGCCCGCCGCACCGACTTCCTCATGATCACGGCGGTGCGCGACATCGCCCAGGTCCGCGACGCCCTGCACGGGGGAGCGGTGCACTACCTCCTCAAGCCGTTCCCGCTGAGCGCCCTGCGCGACCAGCTCGAACGCTACGCGGTGGCCCGCCGCCAGATGGACTCCGCGGGGGAGGCCACCCAGCAGGACGTGGACCGGCTGTTCGGCCTGCTGCGCCCGCCGGGCGGCCGCTCGCTGCCCAAGGGGCTGACCGCCGCCACGGCCGCCCTGGTCGCGGGGGTGCTGCGCGACGCCGACGGGGACCTGTCCGCCTCCGACGTCGCCGAACGCTCGGGCGTCTCCCGGGTGACCGCCCGCCGCTACCTGGAACACCTGTGCGCCGACGGCCGCGCCGAGCTGCGCATGCGCTACGGCTCGGCGGGCCGCCCCGAACACCGCTACCGCTGGGTCGCCTAGCCTCCGTCCACAGCCGGAGGAAGCCACTGGTGGGGCCGGGCGGGAACGGGTAGCGTCGATCAGGGGGAGGTACGCCCACCGACCGGCAGGGCACTGTGCCCCCGAATCCATGATCCGCTCCGTCCCCGCCCTCGCACCACTCGCCGAACGCCGCCTGTGGACAACCCCCTAGGGCCTGTTCTGGGTTTGGATCAAGGAGTGGCGGGCAGGCTGCGCAACCACAACAGGGCCCCGCGCAGGTGAAGGCCCGCGAGGTAGCTCTGGGGCGTCTTGTCGTACCGGGTGGCCAGCCCCCGCCATTCCTTGAACTTGTTGA
>NZ_JBJJBV010000327.1:0-6666 GCF_045446735.1 Nocardiopsis protaetiae | reverse complement strand
GCGCTGCTCCCCTCCGCGGCCCTGGCCGCGCCCCGCCCCCGCCGGGCCGCGGCCGCCGTCCTGGACGTCGTCTCCGACGTGCAGGGCGACCTGGCCGACCTGCGCCGCTCCCTGGAGACCCTGCACGGGCTGGGCACCGCCGACGCGCTCGTCGTCAACGGCGACCTGGTGTCCAACGGGTACGTCTCCCAGTACGAGGACTACCGGGCCGCCCTGGACTCGCGCCCCCACCCGGAGGTGGTGCTCAGCACCTTCGGCAACCACGAGCAGTACAACAACGACCCCTTCGACACCCAGGTGGACCGGTTCGCCGCCTACACCGGCATGCCCGGCGTGTTCTCCGAGCACCTGGTCGGCGGCGTCCCGGTGCTGCGCATCGGCACCGTCGCCCCGTCGGTGGGCGGGACCGGCGGGCCGTTCGTGACCCTGGGCGGGGAGCAGCTGTCCTGGCTGGACTCCCGGCTGTCGGAGCACGCGGGCGGGCCGGTCCTGGTGCTGAGCCACCACGTGCTGCCCGACAGCGTCTCGGGGACCACCGGGGAGGACTCGGCCCGGTTCTACGACCGGGACTTCGTGGAGGAGCGGGAGCTGCTGGAGGTCCTGGGCGGCCACCCGGGCGCCGTGTTCTTCTCCGGGCACACCCACTGGTCGCTGGAGCGCGGGGACTGGGCGGTCCGCAAGGTGGTCTCCGGCGGGCACCCCGACGGGTTCACCGTGGTGAACACCGGCTTCGTGCAGACCATGTACGGGCCCGACGGCAAGGGCGGCGAGAGGGCGCTGGACGCCGCGGCCGCGCAGGGGCTGCGGGTGGAGGTCATCGACGACGGCACGGTGACCGTGCGGTCGCTGCACCTCAAGACGGGTGAGGCCATCCGGACCCTGGAGATCGCGGCCCGCCGCTAGGGACGGTCCGGCGGGGGCCCGGGAACGACGTGCCCGGGCCCGGGAACGACGAAGGCCCCGCCCTGGTGGGCGGGGCCTTTCGTGCTGGTACCCCCGAGCGGATTCGAACCGCCGTTACCGCCTTGAGAGGGCGGCGTCCTAGGCCACTAGACGACGGGGGCCTGAACTGTGCGCGGTGATCGGTGCGACCACCGAAAACCACGATACCCGGTCGAACCGGACACCGATGACGAACACCGGTCAGAAAGAAGCCTCCCACGGTGTGGGAGGCGCTCCCTGTGGTACCCCCGAGCGGATTCGAACCGCCGTTACCGCCTTGAGAGGGCGGCGTCCTAGGCCACTAGACGACGGGGGCGCAGCCGGGTCCTTCGGACCCGATAGCCCGAGCTCGCACTCGGACCGCGCTGGGGTACCAGGACTCGAACCTAGACTAACTGAACCAGAATCAGTCGTGCTGCCGATTACACCATACCCCAGTGCTTTGGGAGGACCCGGTCCGCTTTGCGCTTCCCTGTCCCCCTCGGCGACGTGGATAACTCTAGCGGAACTTCAGAGTGCTCGCGAACCGAAATCGGGGTGGGGGGTCCGTGACCCCGACCACCCCGTTCCGCACCCCCCGCGAGCAGGGGGTTCACACCTTCAGCGGGGCTCTCAGCCCTGCTCTGCCGGCCCCTGGGCGCGCAGCTTGTCCAGGGCCGCGGCCAGCCGCGCCAGGACGCGCTCGCGGCCCAGCAGCTCCAGCGACTCGAACAGCGGCAGGCCCACCGTGCGGCCGGTCACCGCGACGCGCACCGGCGCCTGGGCCTTGCCGAGCTTGAGGCCCAGGCCGGCACCGGTCTCCTCGGTGGCGGTCTTGAGCGCCTCGGCGTTCCAGTCCAGGGCCGGGTCGGCGAAGCGCTCCAGGGCGGCGGCGAGCATCTCCTCGCCCACCCCGGGCTTCATGGCCTTGGCCCAGCTCTTCTCGTCCTCCACCGGCTCGGCGAGGAACAGGAAGTCGACGTTGGGCACGATCTCCGACAGCACCGCCACCCGGCTCTGGGCCAGCGGCGCGACCGCCCGGAACACCTCCGGGTCGTAGTCGCCGGCCGCCCACGGGGTGTCCTCCCCGGTCACCCAGGGGGCGCAGCGCTCGATGAACTCGTCCACGCCCAGCGCGCGGATGTACTCGCCGTTGAAGGCCCGCAGCTTCTTCTCGTCGAAGAACGCGCTGGAGCTGTTGACGTTCTCGATGCGGAACAGCGGCATCATCTCCGACCACGGCATGATCTCGCGGTCGTCGCCCGGCGCCCAGCCCAGCAGCATCAGGTAGTTGACCATCGCCTCGGCCAGGTAGCCCTCCTCCTGGTAGGACTCCAGGGCGACCTTGTCGCGGCGCTTGGACAGCTTCTTGCGCTGCTCGTTGACGATGACGGGCAGGTGCGCCCACACCGGCGGGGTGTGGCCCAGCGCCTCCCACAGCAGCTGCTGCTTGGGGGTGTTGGACAGGTGCTCCTCGCCGCGGATGACCTGGGTGATGCCCATCTCGACGTCGTCGACCACGTTGGCCAGCACGAACAGCGGGGAGCCGTCGGCGCGGGCGATCACGAAGTCCTCGATGGCCGAGTGGGCGAACTCCACCCGGCCGCGGATCTTGTCGTCGACGACGGTGGGGCCGCCGTCGGGCACGCGGAAGCGCAGCGCGCGGCCGGGCCCGGCCTCCAGGCCGCGGTCGCGGCAGAAGCCGTCGTACCCCAGGTTGGGGTTGTCGCGGCGGGCCTCCAGCTGCTCGCGGGTGCAGTCGCAGTAGTAGGCGCTGCCGTTCTTGTACAGCTCCTGCGCGGTCTCGCGGTGCTTGTCGGCGTAGGCGGACTGGAAGTAGGGCCCCTCGAAGGCGGGGTCCTGCGCCCCGATGCCCAACCAGGCCAGGGCGCGGACGATGCCGTCCGTCCACTCCGGGCGGTTGCGCGCGGCGTCGGTGTCCTCGATGCGCAGCACCATGCGCGCCCCGGGCTGCTGCTGTGCCAGAGCCCAGTTGAAGAGCGCGGAGCGGGCGCCGCCGACGTGGAACATGCCCGTTGGGGACGGGGCGAAGCGGGTACGAAGCGAAGTCTCGGTCACGCCTTCCAGGGTAGGCCCGAACCGGGTGGACGGGCTCCCTGCTTTCTCTCCGGGGAGGACGCCGGCGGGGTTCTGGAGGCCGACGGAGCTCATACCCGAGGAACGAGGGTATGAGCGGAGCGGCCGAAGGTTCCCGCCCATGGGGCGTCCGGACCGGGGCCCGAAGCGAAGCGGAGGGCCGAAAAGATACCGGCTCAGGGGGCTTCAGGAAGGCTCGGGCAGGGGGCGGGGGTAGGGCCCGCCCACGCCGTAGGCCTCGGCGAGGGCGTCGGCGAAGGCGGCCGCGATCTTGATCTCGCCCCGCGCGTTGGGGTGGGTGCCGTCATAGGTGTCGGCCTGGACGTCCCACTTCTCGCGTTCGGCGATGTCGACGCTGATCACCGGGGAGCGCTCGGTGGACAGCTCCCCGGCCAGGTTCCGCACCAGGACGTTGTAGGAGTACAGGCGCAGCGCGAACCCGGGGTCGTTGTCGGCGTAGGCGATGGGCAGCGCCTCGGCCAGGACGATCTTCACGTCGGGGTTGCCCTCGCGGGCGCCCTCGACGTAGCGGCGCAGCCGCTCCTCCATCTCCTCCATCTCGACCGGCCACAGCAGGTCGTTGACGCCGATGAGGGTGCACAGCACGTCCGGCTCGTAGCGGCCGACCTCCTCCTCGATGCTGGCGGAGGCGTCGCGCAGGGTGCGGCCCCACACGGCGTTGTGGTCCTGGTCGAAGTCGGGGTCGCGGTACTCGCCGGTGCCGGCGTCCCCGTCGCTTCCGGGCCAGCTGTGGTCGGCGAGCTGCGCGAGGGCCTCGGCGTCCGCCGCGGCGGCCTCGGTGGCCGCGGCGGTGGGCCCGTCCCCGGCGGGCCCGTCCGAGGGCCCGTCCACGGTGGGCTCGGCGGCGGGGGACTCCTCGTCGGTGGGCACCGGGATGATCATGTCGGTGGTGGCCGGGTCGGTGTAGGGGCCGACGAAGTCCAGCCCCTCCACCGCGGGCTCCAGGTGGTTCCACAGGTGGTAGCGCCACGTCCGGTCGCCGTTGGCGCCCTGGGTCATGGAGTCTCCGGAGAGCATGACGCGCAGTGATCCGCTCATGGGTGTTCCAGCCTCCGCTCGGGGGTCGGTTCCGCGGTCGTCGGTGCGTGTCACCCACAGGTAGCCGCCGCCGGCGACCAGGGCCAGCGCGAGGAGACCGGCCAGGATCAGGGTGCCGGTGCGTCGGGACGGAGGGATGGCCACGTGGTGCCCTTCCGGTGAGGCGTTGGACGACGCGGGGGACGCCGCCCGGAGTTCGGATACGGCCCGGCCGCGGCGCGGCCGGGCCGGAGGGATCCGGTCAGTCCCGGGAGACGACCCGGTTGCTGATGGTGCCCAGTCGCTCCACCGTCACCGAGACCTCCTGTCCTACCTGCAACGGCCCAACCCCGGCGGGTGTGCCGGTGAGGAGGACGTCGCCGGGCAGCAGCGTCATGAACGAGGTGACGTAGGAGATCATGCCCGCGATGTCGTGGATGAACTGTGATGTTCGTCCACTCTGGCGGACCTCGCCGTCCACGGTGGTGGTGACCGCCAGGTCCTGGGCCTCCTCGATGCTCAGCCCGGTGGTGATCCACGGACCGATCGGGCAGAAGGAGTCGAACCCCTTGGCCCGGGTCCACTGCTTGTCCTTCTTCTGCAGGTCGCGGGCGGTGACGTCGTTGGCGACGGTGTACCCGAAGATGACGTCGGCGGCCCGCTCCCGGGGCACCTCGCGGCAGGGCCGGGAGATGACGATGGCCAGCTCGCCCTCGAAGTCCACCCGCTCGGAGACCGCCGGGTAGAAGATCGGGTCCGTGGGCCCGGCCACCGAGGTGGAGGGCTTGAGGAAGACCACGGGCTCCTCCGTGGCCTCGCCCGTGATGTCCTGCATCTCCGCGATGTGGTCGGCGTAGTTCTTGCCGATGCAGACCACCTTGGTGGGCAGGACCGGCGACAACAGGCGGACGTCGGCGAGCTTGGCCCGCTCACCGGTCAGCTTGATGTCGCCCAGCAGGGGGTGCCCGTTGAGCCTGGCGACGTACTCGTCGCCGCTGTCGGTATCGGTCTCCACGAGGCCGAACCCGACCTCGTCACCGGCCGCGAACCGTGCGATGCGCACCTGTTGTCCTCCCAGATCGACACGTTTGCGCTTGAAGGTTATCCGCGCCCGCCCCCGACGGCACGGCGGCGGTGCCGCACCTTCCGCCTTGGCGCTCGGAACGGTCGCGGTCGTGGCATGCTGGGGTCCGTCATCCGTTACTGAGAGGTGCCCCGTGCCCACGTCCGCTCCGGCCCCGGGAGGCCGTCGCCGCCGCTCCCGCCGGTACCCGGCGGGAGTCGCCCTCGGCCTGTGCCTGGTCTCGGGCGCCGCCACCGTGCTGATGGTCAGCGTGCCGCCGCCGCTGGAGGACTCCGGCACCCCCGCGGGCACCTCCGGCCCGGTCGGCGACGGGGTGCCCGACGACGCCGAGGCGCCGACGGTCAGCGCCAGGGGCCAGAGCGAGGAGGCGCCCGCGCCGCCCTCCCCGGCTCCCTCCCCCTCCGTGGAGGAGGACGAGCCGGTGCTGCTGCGCTCGGTCGTGGAGGAGGTCGACAGCGCCGACGGCGACTTCTCCGTGATGAAGGGCGAGAGCGACGTCATGGGCGAGGGCCCGGTGACGACGTTCGCGGTGGAGGTCGAGAAGGGCCTGCCCGGCGAGGCCGACGACTTCACCGAGGCCGTCGAGCTGATCCTGGGCGACCCGCGCAGCTGGGGCGACGACGGGCGGCGGTCGATGCAGCGGGTGGACGGCGACGACGCCGACATCCGGGTGCTGCTGGCCGCCCCCGACACGGTCGACCGCATGTGCGCGCCGCTGCGCACCAACGGCTACGTCTCCTGCGCCAGCGGCAACCGGGCCATCATCAACCAGAACCGCTGGGTGTCCGGGGTCCCGCACTTCGACGGCGACCTGGAGACCTACCGGGTCTACCTCATCAACCACGAGGTGGGCCACACGCTGGGCCACGGCCACGTGTCCTGCCCGGGCGCGGGCGAGGTCGCCCCGGTGATGCAGCAGCAGACGCTGGACCTCCAGGGCTGCGAGCCCAACGGCTGGGTCCACCCGGACAACGACCCGTCCGGGGACGACTGACCCCGGTCCCGAACAGAGAGGCCGCACCGTGTGCGAGCGCCATGCCCCCGTGAACGTTCCGGCCCCGGTGAGCAGGCGGGCGGCCCTGGGTGTGGCCGCGGGCGCGGTCACCGGTGCCGTCGCCGTCACCGCCGCCGCCTGCGCGGGCCCCGCGCAGGACTCCGACGCCCCGCCCTCCCCGGCCCCCGGGACCGGGGAGGCGCCCTCGCCGGAGGAGTCGGTGGCCACCGTCGACGAGGTCCCGGTCGGCGGGGGCGTCGTCCTGGCCGGTGCGGCCGTGGTCCTGACCCAGCCGGAGGCGGGCGAGTTCCGGGCGTTCTCCACCACCTGCACCCACGAGGGCTGTCCGGTGGACGAGGTGGTCGGCGACGAGATCGTGTGCCCGTGCCACGGCAGCCGGTTCTCCATCGCCGACGGCTCCCGGACCGACGGCCCGGCCTCGGAGCCCCTGGAGGAGTACCCGGTGACCGTCACCGAGGAGGGCGGCCTGGTCGTCGGCTGACGGCGGGGCCCGCCCCGGACGCGGCCGCGG
>NZ_JBJJBV010000326.1:0-6720 GCF_045446735.1 Nocardiopsis protaetiae | reverse complement strand
CGCCCGTGTTCCCGCACCGCCCGACTCCTCAGCGGCTCCGCCGGGCCCCGTCCCGGGGGGCGTGCTCATGCCCGGCGACCAGGCCGTCGAAGAAGACGTCGAGGAACTTCCGCCGCTGGGCCTCGGAGTCGACCTCCATGATCGCGATGCCGTACACCGCGCGGATGAGGTCCAGGTCCGTGACGTCCGGCCGGAGACGCCCACCGGCCCGCGCGCGGTCGACGATGGGCATCGCCGCGCCGAGGATCGCCGCGCTGCACGCCTCGTACACGTCGGTACCGGGGGTGACCGCCGCACCGAGCCTGCGCTTGGTCCCGAGGCGCTCGACGAACCGGCGGGTCCAGACCGTCATGGCCTCCCAGGGCTCCAGCCCCTCGACGTCGGCCGCGTCGCCCAGGACGGCGTCGATCTCTCCGACGTACAGGTGTACGAGAAGCGCCTCCCGCGTGGGAAAGCTCCGGTACAGGGTGGCGATGCCGACACCGGCGCGTTCCGCCACGGTTTCGAGCGGGACGTCCGTGCCGTCGGCGAGGAAGACTTCGCGTGCCGCGTTCACGATGGCGTCGAAGTTCCGCGCGCCGTCCGCCCTCCGGGGGCGCGGGACGCGGAACCTCTCAAGGTCGACGTCGGTCATGCCCTGAGGATAGGGGTCATCCGCGGGGCATGATGATCTCCGGGTAGCGGGCGCCGAACGCGCCGTCCGGCACGATCTCGTCGATCCGGGCGAGGTCGTCGGCGGTGAGTCCGATGTCCGCGGCGGCGACGTTCTCGTCGACGCGGGCGATGTTCCGGGTGCCCGGGATCGGGACGATGTCCTCACCCTGGGCGAGCAGCCACGCCAGCGCGAGTTGTGTCACCGTCACGTCCAGGTCCGCCGCGAGCCCGCGGAGCCGTTCGATCGCCGCGAGGTTCTTCTCGTAGTTGCCGGGCTGCCAGCGCGCGTCGGTGCCGCGCATGTCGTTGGCCGGGTATTCGCTCGCGGGCTTGACATCGCCGGTGAGGAAGCCGCGCCCGAGCGGGGAGTAGGCGACGAAGCCGATGCCGAGCTCCCGGACGGTCGGCAGCACCTCTGCGGCGGTGGCGCGCTCGAAGATCGAGAACTCGCTCTGCAGCACCGACACCGGGTGCACGGCGTGCGCGCGGCGGATGACGTCGGGGCCGGCCTCGGAGAGCCCGAAGTACTTCACCTTGCCCTCCGCGACGAGTTCCCCGACCGTCCCCGCCACATCCTCGATCGGCACGTCCGGGTCCACGCGGTGCTGGTAGAAGACGTCGATCCGATCCACGCCGAGGTACTTCAGGCTCGCGTCGGCGACCTCGCGGATGTGCTCCGGGCGGCTGTCGTAGAGCTTGGCCGGGTTGAGCGGGACCACCCAGCCGAACTTCGTCGCGATCGTGACCTCGTCCCGGAACGGCGCGACCGCGCGTCCCACGATGATCTCGTTCGACCCGGTGCCGCCCCCGTACAGTTCCGCCGTGTCGAACATGGTCACCCCGCGTTCGTGGGCGCGCCGGATCGCCGAGATGGCGGCCTCTTCGTCGGTGTCGCCGTACGCCGAGGTGATCCCCATCGCGCCGTAGCCGATGGCGGAGACTTCGAGTCCCTGAGTGCCGAGCTTTCGTGTCTGCATGGTCGGTCGCTCCCCTGGTGGACCACATTAACTGATAACCAGCCTCCGCTTAATGGTCGGTCCTGTCAAGTGCGGCCCCGGATCGGGCTCTGCACCGCGTGAGCGCCGTGTCCCTCGGATCCGGGTGGTAGGCGACGAGTTACAGGGCCGGGGCCCCGCCGATGCCCAGCCCCGACCGGCCCGAGTCCGGCCTGCCGCTCGCGCTCTACTCCGCGTCCAAGACGGCGGCCACCATGCTGACGGTCCAGTACGCCAAGGCCCACCCGGGCATCAGGTTCAACGCGCTGGAGCCGGGCACCACCGCCACGGACATGACGGCGGTCTTCGGCATCGGCCGGTCGCCCCGGGAGAGCGCCGAGGTGGTCGTCCGCCTGGCCACCCTCGGCCCGGACGGCCCCACCGGGACCCTCCGGGACGAGAACGGCGTCCTGCCCTGGTAGGCGGCGGACCCCCTGGCCCGGGCTCAGAGCCCCTTGCCGCGCAGGTGCAGGGCGCGCATGACCCAGCCCGGGGGGACGCCCAGGACCACGAGGAGGGCCAGGTAGGCGCGGGCCTCGGTGGGGCGGGCGCGCAGGGTGGTGCCGATCCAGCGCAGGGCGGCGCTGCGGTGGCCCGCGGAGGCCTCGGCGAACGCGATCTGCCCGGCGACGCGGGCGTGCCCGCGCGGCACCAGGCGGAACTCCGGGTAGCGGTCCAGCAGCCAGCGCAGCGCCGTGGAGATGGTCTGCCAGCGGCCGGAGAAGTGCGAGCGCCGGTGCCACAGCACCCGCACGCCCGTCTCGGGGATGTTGCGGATCGGCCCGCGGCGGGCCAGGCGCAGCAGCAGCTCGTAGTCCTCGGCGTAGCTGCCCGGGATCTCCTCGCTGACGGTCCCGCAGCCGTCGATCATCGCGCGGCGGCGGATGAGGAACGTCGAGGGGTGCAGCTCGGTCAGCCGGGACCCCAGCAGGTCGCCGAAGGTGACGCTGGTGCGGTCCAGCGTCCGCACCGCCTCCACCCTGTCGTAGACCACGGTGATGCCGCAGCACACCAGGTCCGTCCCCGGCTCCTCCCGCATCACCCGCACCTGGCCGCGCAGTTTGCCCGGCATCCAGGTGTCGTCGTCGTCGCAGAAGGCCACCAGGTCCGTGTGCGCCGCCAGAACGCCGGTGTTGCGCGCCCCCGCCAGCCCCGGGGTCAGCGTGTTGGTCACCACCCGGATCGGCCGGGTCCCCTCGGCGCGGGCCAGGGACGGGTCGGGCTGGTCGTTGTCGTAGACCACGATCGTGGTGATGGTGCCCGGGTAGTCCTGCTCGTGGATCGCCCGCAGGGTGCGGCGCAGGAGTTCGGGCCGGTCGCGGGTGGGGACGACCACCGTGACCTCGGGCCAGTCCGTGATCTCGTCGGCGTCCGGGCGCGGCTCCACCACGGGGGAGACCTCCCCCGAGCCGGGGGTGACCAGGTCGATGAGGGCCCCCGCCCGCAGCGCCGAGCGCACCGCCCCCTCGTCGTCCTCCGGGCCCACGCGGAAGTCCTCCGGCGAGGCCAGCGCCTTGTCCAGCAGGGCGTAGAGCTGCTGCGGGCTGGAGCAAGCCCGTACCCGCCCGGCCGCCTCCAGCCGGGACACGAACAGCAGCTGGTGGTCGTCCACGTGCTCGCCCAGCTCCGGGTCGCGCGGCACCACCACCGGCAGGTGCCCCGCCCGGCGCGCCTGCACGATCGTCCCCGGCCCCCCGTGGGTGACCACCACCCGCGCCGACTCCATGAGCCGCCCCAGGTCCTCGCCGGGCAGGAACGGCGCCCCCGACGCCGCCCGCGGCTGCGCGCTGTGCCCGTGCTGCACCAGGATCCGCAGGTCCCGGTGGGTCCGGGCGTAGTCGTCGACCCAGCGCACGAGCCGGTCGAACGCGTGGTGGTCGGTCCCGATGCTGACCACGACGTCCGGGTGGTCACTGTTGCCCTCGGGCCGGGGCACGGGTCGGGTGGTCTGTTCGGTCACAGGAGCGGTCCTACCGTGATGGCGGTCGGCATGAAGGCGCGCTGCTCTTCCCACTGGGCGAGGGACAGGCGCGTGAAGGGGCGGCACAGCCGGGCGGTGAGCGTGGGGGTGTCGATCCGGTCGTAGACCTCGATGTAGACGGTCGGAACGCGGCGCAGCCGCCCCAGGGCGAAGAACGGCAGGGCCACCCCCGCCCCCGTGGTCACCACGACACCCGGGCGTTCGGCGCGCAGGACGCGGGAGGCCAGGCCCGTGTTGCGCAGCAGGTTGCCCACGTTGCGTGTGGTCGGGTGGTACGCCCAGTGAACGCGTTCGCCCGCCAGCGCGGACTCGGCGTCCGGGGTCCGGAAGGTCACCCAGGCCCGCTCGCGCCCCTCCCACCAGGGGCGGAGCGCGCACAGCTGGGCGAGGTGCCCTCCGTTGGAGGCCACCAGGAGAACCGGTCGCGAAGACATGGAGTCATCATCCCATAACCGAGAGTATTGATCGGTCAGTTCCGCAGCCCGAGGACGCCGCGGCACGCCCACACCGTCCCCAGGTGGCCGAGGGAGCCGACCACCACGGACACCGCCAGGGGGAGGAGCCCGCCGCCGAGCGCCCACGACGCGGCCAGCGGCACCGCGCCGAACCACAGCAGGCAGCCGCCCATCGCCACCAGCACCGGCCGCCCCATCGGCCGCAGCACCACCTCCGACCGCAGCTGCCACAGCGGCAGCCCCTTGCGCACCAGCACCGCCGCCACCAGCGCCAGGGCGCCCCCCGTCGCTCCCGCGACCGGCACCAGCAGCAGGCAGCCCGCCACGCTCACCGCCAGCGCCAGCAGGTTGTTGAACAGGTTCATCCCCGTGCGCCCCGTCATCGTGAGGATGAGGTCGCCCATCCCCAACAGCGACGCCGCCAGCTGGCCCGCGCAGACCACGACCAGGGCGGTCGCCCCCGCCGCGTACCCCTCGCCGAACACCCCCATGACCTCGGGCGCGAACACCAGCGCCGTCAGGTACAGCGGCCAGGTCAGGCACATCAGCCACGACGTCCCGGCCGCGTACAGCGCCCGCACCCCGTCGTGGTCGCCGGTGGCCAGCTGCTCGGCGAACCGCGGCTGCGCGGCGGTCAGCACCGTCTGCGCCCCGAACTGCCCGACCACCATCACCCGGGTCGCCGCGGTGAACACCGCCGCCCCGGTCAGCCCACCCAGCAGCGCCGTGAGCACCACGCCGCCGCGCTGCACCCCCATCTGCGCGACCCCCGCCACCGCCCGCGGCAGCGAGAACGCCCAGAACTCCGCCGGGGAGACGGGTTCGACACCTGTGGACGCCCCCGCGCCCGCCGACGTCGCCGCACCCCCTGGGGCTCCTGCACCCGCCGGTGCCGCCTCGCCCGCCGATGTCTCCGCGCCCGCAGATGCCGCTGGGCGCTCCGGGCCCCCTGCTCCCCCTGGGCCTCTACCGCCCCCCGCGCCCCATGGGTCCGGTCCGACGCCCGCCGGTGCCGCCGCGCCGTCCGCGCCCGGCTCGGCACCCACGGCCGCCCCCGCGCCCCCGGCGGCCTCCGCCGGAGCCGCGCGCCGCAGGATGCGGCCCAGCCAGAACCACGCCAGCACCGCCGCCGGGAGGTACGGCCCCGCCCAGGCCAGCGCCAGCGCCCCCGCCGACCCCGACAGCGTGATGGCCCCCACCAGCCCCACCTGCGCCAGCGGCCGCCCCACCTTGTCCAGCAGCGCCGTCGCCGCCATCGAGTGGTGCGCCCGGGTCGCCGCCAGCGCCGTGTCCAGCAGCACCGCGAACGGCAGGAACACCGCCAGCAGACGCAGGTACACCGCCGCGTCGTCGGTCCCCAGCGCGTCCGCCATCGGCCCCGCGAACGCCGCCATCAGCACCCCGGCCCCGCACGCCACCAGCACCGCCGGGACCGTCGCCAGCCGCACCAGCCGCGGCACCGCCCCCGCCCGGCCCAGCACCCGCAGCCGGGCGATGAAGTACACCAGCCCGTCGGGCGCCCCCACGTTGGCCACCGCCGCCGCGATGAGGAACACCGACGTCGCCGAGAACAGCAGCCCCGCCGCCTCCTGCGAGAACGCGCGCGTGATCGCCACGATCAGGGCCAGGTTCAGCCCGGCCCCCACCACCGCGCCCGCCATGTTCACCGCGCCTCCGCGCAGCACGCGGCGCAGCCCGGGGTTCCCCTTCCCCCGTTCGGCGACCTCGGTCACGCGCACCACGACGGGGTCCGCCCCCACCACCGCGCCAGCCGCCGGTCGCTCTCGGCGAACCGCTCCGTCAGCTCCGCGCGCAGCCCCTCGGGCATCACCGTCCGCTTGCGCGCGTTGTGCCGCCCCGGCACCCGGTCCGGCCCGGAGGGGAGCCCCAGGAAGTCCTCGATCCGCCGCAACTGCCGGGTGGTGCCGTCGAACAGCTCGGCGTAGTCCACCACGTACATCCGGTCCCGGCCCAGGTGCTTCTCCATCCGCTCCAGCTGGTCCGCGTAGTGGCCGCGGGCGACGTACCCGTGGTGCTGGTGGGAGTGGGAGGTGTACCCCGGGTCGGCGAGCAGCTTCTCCTCCTCGCCGGCCAGCCGCGCCTCCTCCAGCTCCACCGCGCGCGCGAACGGCTCGGTCTCGAACCCGCGCGCCGTCTCGTGCGCGTGCGCCGAGTACGCCCGCTCCACCGGGTCGCGCAGGATCACCACCACCCGCGCCCACGGCAGGTCCCGGGCGATCCGCTCGGCCGCCAGCGGGTGGAACAGGTAGTAGGGGCTGGACTCGAACGCCCGCACCCGCGGCAGCCCGCCCCGCCCCCGCAGCGTCGCCCGCAGCGGGAAGTGCGCCCGGTACCAGGACGTCCCGCGGTCGTACCCGGTGTCGAAGAAGTGCACCCCCTTGCGCAGCACCGGGCCGGTCGCCGCCGGGTTCTGGCACAGGGACTTGAACAGCGACGTCGTCCCGCTGCGCTGCGCCCCGCAGATGAGGAAGTCGGGCAGGGCCCGGGCGGGCCCGGTGGCCGACCCCCAGGCGTCGACGAGCGGTAGGACCGCCCGCCGGGCCGGGGCGGCCAGTCGTCGCGGCAGGGATGCGGTGCGCCGTGGCATCGGGTACCTCGTCGTTTCCGGGTTCGG
>NZ_JBJJBV010000325.1:0-7914 GCF_045446735.1 Nocardiopsis protaetiae | reverse complement strand
AAGACGCCCGGCACCCTCTGACCGCCGCGCGGGCGGCGGACCGGCCGCCGCCCGCGCCCCCTCACTCCCGGAGAACCGAAGTGACCACGACCACCACCCCCACCACCACCCCGACACCCGTCCGGGGGTGGCTCGCCGTCCTGGCGGTCACCCTGGGCATCTTCTCCCTGATGACCTCCGAGCTCCTGCCGGTGGGCCTGCTCACCCCGGTCGGCACCGACCTGGACGTCTCCGAGGGCACCGCGGGACTCATGGTGACCGTCCCCGGCATCGTGGCCGCCGTCTCGGCGCCCCTGGTGACCGTGGCCACCGGCCGCGTCGACCGCCGCATCGTGCTGGCGGTCCTGATCGCCCTGATGGGCCTGGCCAACCTGGCCTCCGCGTTCGCCACCCACTTCGCGGTCGTCCTGGCCGCGCGGTTCTTCGTCGGCGTCAGCGTCGGCGGATTCTGGTCCATCGCCGGCGGCATCGCCCTGCGCCTGGTGCCGGAGAAGCACGTCACCCGGGCCACCGCCGTCATCTTCGGCGGCGTCGAGACCGCGTCCGTCCTGGGCGTCCCCGCCGGCACCTTCCTGGGCGACCTCGGCGGCTGGCGCCCCGCGTTCGCCGCCGTGGGCGTGCTCGGCCTCGTCTCCCTCATGGGGATCCTGATCCTCACGCCGAGGATCCCCGCCCGGCGCACCCTCGGGTTCGCCGACCTGCCGCTGGTGTGGAAGGGCAACGCCGGGGTCCGGGCCGGGATCGTCCTCACCCTGCTGGTGATCACCGGGCACTTCCTGGCGTACACCTTCATCCGGCCGATCCTCCAGGGCGACGGGATCGCCGACAACATGATCGGGGTGCTGCTCCTCACCTTCGGCGTCGCCGGGATCTGCGGCAACTTCATCGCGGGGGCGCTCATCGGGCGGTGGCTGCGGCCCACCGTCGCGGGGATCGCGGTGGTCCTGGCGGCGGCCATGCTGCTGGTGGCGTTCACCGACACCGGCGTGCTCACGGCGGGGGCGCTCATGGTGCTGTGGGGGTTGGGCTACGGCGCCGTCCCGGTCACCTTCCAGACCTGGATCATCGACGCCGCGCCGGACACGACCGAGGCGGCGTCCTCGCTGTACGTCTCCGCGTTCAACATCGCCATCGCCCTGGGCGCCCTCCTGGGCGGCCTGGCGGTGGACGGCATCGGCGCCACCGCCGCCCCGCTCCTGGGCGCGGCACTGGCACTGCTGGCGCTACCGGTGGTCCTGCGCCGACGGGGGAGATAGCGACCGTACCCGGTCCATATACGTACCAGGGCCGGAAACAGAGAACGGGGACCCCTTCAGGGGTCCCCGCCTACCACGTCCGCAACGACGGAACGGCCCCGGGCAAGCCGGCCACGGCCCTTGAGGCGCAGCCTCCCGTTGCAAGAGACCGCTCCGGCGACCCCGCCGATCTGCGCGACCTCGGCCACAGGGGGGTGCCTCGGGGGGTCTCCCCCCGGTAAAACGACGGAACGACCCGGCAAGGAGGACGGAGTCCTCCGAGCAGGGTCGTTCCTGAAGTGAAGTGGAGCCAAGGGGAGTCGAACCCCTGACCTCCGGTATGCAAAACCGGCGCTCTGCCAGCTGAGCTATGGCCCCTCGCACCCGGTACCAGGCCCGGTCGCTACGCAGAGCATACCCTCACCAGGGCGCGCCCCCGATCACGACCGCGGGGGCCGCAGGTCAGGGGTCGAACGCCACAAAGCCGTGGGCCGCACCACGGGAACGTCGGCCCACCCACGTCTTCGTGTCACACACTGGCGTCGGACGGCGCGCGCCGCGCCGAACGGGCTCAGTTCTCGCCGGCCGCCGTGGCCTCGGTCCACAGGTCGAGCTCGGCACGGTCCGCCTGGATCTTGCGGTAGATGGCGAAAGCCCCGAGGGCCACCAGCGCCAGAACGATGATCTTCTTCACTGTCTGGACCCTTTCGTTGATCCGGTTCGTCACGAAGCCCCCACAGGAGGGCTACGTAGAGAACTTTATGAGGTTGTCACCTAGCAGACTAGCAAGCCGTCAGGTGAGGAGCGCCATCCGCCGCAGGATCCCGACCGTGGCTTTGGGGGACAGGGCGATCCGGGTCAGTTCCGCCCAGACCTTCTTGCAGGCGGCGACCGCTTCGTCGGCTTCCACGATCGTTCCTCCCTGGGTGGCGTCCACGTACGCCAGGTCCGCCTCGTCCTCGTCGAACTCCAGCACGGAGAACGGACCGGCGATGCCCGGGTGCGGGCCGGCCGAGGTCGGCAGCAGCTGCACGGTGACCCGGTCGGAGGCGGCCTCGATGATCCGGGTGGTCTGCGCCCGCAGCAGGCCGCGGTCGCCCGAGATGCGCTGGAGGGCGTCCTCCTCCACGATCGCGTGGTAGCGGACCTGCTCCAGCACCTCCTGGCGTTTGAGGTAGGCGGCGACCATCCGTTCCACGGCCGCGTCCCCGTAGCCGAGGGCGCGGCCCACCAGCGCCGTGTAGTCGGGGGTCTGCAACAGGTCCGGCACGAGGATCCCGCCGTACACCCGCAGCGAGACCGCCCCGGCCTCGTTGCCGACGTAGGCCGAGGACAGGACGTCCTCGTACTCGGTCCACCAGGGCCGCATCCGCGATTCGCGCACCAGGGTGAGGATCGCCTCCCGCTGCCCGCCGGTGACCCCGTACAGTCTCAGCAGCGCGGAGATCTCCATGACCGACGGCCACTTGCGGATCCCCGTCTCGATATGGCCCAACTTGGCCGGGGACCATTCCAGTTCGTCGGCGACATCACTGAGGGTCAGACCCGCTTGAACGCGACGACGGCGAAGTTCGGCGGACAACCGCCGACGGCGGACCGTGGGACTGGTCATGGCACCGTTCCAATGACGGAGAGTGTCGAAGGTATGTGACCAGCGAAACACGGCATCTAGCATCTAGCAATGAGTTTCTAGAAAAGAGCGGCTGATTCGATGCATTAAGAGGGAAAGTCGCCCGCCACTAACAGTGACGAGCTTCCCGGACCGGAAATCAACAGCCCCACCATCCCCACGGGCCACAACTGCGGAAACCGCGTACGATGCAGAAGGTGCCCGCCCCGGCGGGCTCGCCCGCACACGTAGAGGAAACCCATGAGCCACCCCATCGACGACGTCGAGCAGTTGATCGCGAACGCCGAAGCGGACATGCCGCCGAGCACCCGCTCCCGTCTCATCGCGAAACTCCGGATGGGGAAGCACATCGACGAGGCGGCCGCGGAGCTGGACATCAGCCCCAAGCAGGTGTTCTCCACCGCGCGGATCCTCCAGCCGTTCGGGGAACAGCTCGACTCCACCCTCACGGCCCAGCGCGACCCGTCCCTTCCGCACGGCACCGTCACGGGGTACAACAAGCGCTGCCGCTGCCCGGAATGCCGGGGCGCCCTCCAGCGGCGTATCTGAGCCGACCTGGAACGATGCGGAGTTAACCCAGACTTCTCACATCAATTCACGTAGCGCAGGCTTATCGGTGGCCAGTTTGGGGACACCGCAAGCATGAACGAGCACGTGGACTGGTCCGCCATGAGCGACGAGGACTTCGTTGTGCTGCTCCGGCAGCTCATCGAGACCGCCGACGAGGACTGACCCCCGCACAACAGCCGCACCCCCTCCACACCCACGCGGGTCCCCCGACCGCCACCCGCACCCTCGGAGTGCCCACGGTCCCAGGGGGGACGACCCGCCCCACGGGCTGCCCGCGACCAGCCGGCGCAAGCGCCTTGAGCGCGCCCCTCCAAGCGGTGTGCGCACCGGGGCCGGGCCTGGGCTCGGGCCGGCTTCGGGTCGGTCATGCCGCCGGGGTCCTGCGGCCTCTGGACCTCCGGGGGAGCGCGGCAAAGCCTCCCGCCACGGGCTCAGGGGGTGGCCCTGCCGGGGGCCTCGCCCTCGCCACATCCTGTCTTTGTGTCTTTTTCTGGGGCCTTCGCCACAGTCGGGGGGCGTTGTACTTTCCCAACGCCTTGGGGTGGAGGCTGCGGTGGTGTTCCCGGCTGGCCGCAGGGGGTTGTCCGTCTGGGCGGGGTCTTGGCCGTGGGGGGTCGCCGTGGGCGGCCCTCTTTTTTGTGCCCGGGGGTCGGCGGTCGGGTGCACGCATGTTCTGTTAACGCTGTGGGGGGTGAAGGTCGCCTGTTCGGGGCCCCGGCACAGCTCGGGGGAGGGATCGGTTCCTCCGGTTCCAGGGGGTGGGCGGAGGCGTTACCTCCGTCCCCGGTCCTGTGGGGGTGAGGGTTGCGGGTACCGGGACCTCCCCCCCCAGGGGGTTTCCCACTTACCTGGAGCCCTCAGCCACGGCCGGAGGGCGTTGCGCTTCCCCCGCCGCAGGGGGTTTCCCACCTACCCTGGGTCCTCAACCCCAGCCCGGCCACGTCCCTGGCCTCCCCCGCCGCAGGAGGTGACGGTAGTAGGAGGCCTCCCGCCCCGACCCCAGGGGGTTACCCACCTGACCTGAGACCTTGGCCCCCACCCGGTCACTTCCTGGCCACCTCCGCCGCAGGGGGTGACGGCGGCAGGAGGCTTTCCGCCCCGACCCCGGGGGGTTTCCACCTGCCTGGGGCCTTAGCCCCAGCCCATCCCCTTCCCGGAGCTCTTAGCCACATCCCTGGCCACCCCCGCCGCAGGGGGTGACGATAGTAGGAGGCCTCCGGCCCCCGACCCCAGGGGGTTTCCCACCCGACCGGGACCTCCATTCCAGGGGGTTTCCCACTTGCCCGGGGTCCTCAGCCCCAGCCCGATCACCTTCCTGGCCGCCCCCGCCGCAGGGGGTGACGGCGGCACGAGGTCTCCCGCTCTGGCCCCGGGGGGTTTCCCACCTTCCCCGGGGCCTTGGCCCCAGCCCTGTCACATCCCTGGCCACCTCCGCCGCAGGGGGTGAGGGCGGCAGGAGGCCTCTGGCCCTGGCCCCGGGGGGTTTCCCACCCGACCGGGGGTCCTTAGCCCCAACCCGGCCAGATCCCTGGCCTCCCCCGCCGCAGGGGGTGACGGCCGCACGAGGCCTCCCGCCCCGACCCCAGGGGGTTTCGGTAGAGCGGAACTCGGCCCGGTGTGCTGGGGGTGAGACAGCAAGAGCAGGTTTCCAAGTGGCCCGCCATCTGCGGAGGGCGGCGTAGGGGGCCGCTCTCGGTCGCGTTGGTCTCCACGGGTCACCCCTTGGGAACGTACAGACCCGGGCTGGGCGCGGAGCCGTCCCCACGGTACGAGGCCCGGCAGACCAAAAAGGCGTACGCGTTGGACTCACGTCCGGGGTGGTGGGGGTGTTTTTTCGGGGACGGGTCGGGGCACAGCGCACATCCCCGACCACACAGGTCCACGGAAAGACGCTCCGACTGGAAACAGGCTGTTGCGCAGACCTCGCTTGAAAGCCCGACCACAGACGGGGTAACCCCCGCCGTCAATGCCCTCCTCAACCCAAGGGGGTGTCCGGAGGAAGAACCGGAACCTGAACCCCAAGGGGGTGACGGCCGCAGATACCCGCAGCCCCAACCCCAGACCGGAAAGGGAACCGCCACCCCGCCCCAGGGAGTGGAGACGGCAGGTACCGGGGCCTGCGCCGCTGGGGGTGACGGCCGCGGTCATCCGTGGTCTTGGCCCCGGGGTGGCGGGAGGAAGGACCGGGACCCCCGCCGCAGGGGGTGACGGCCGTACTTGTCCTTGAGCCCGGGGACAGGGGGTTTCGGAAGGCGGGACCGCCGCCGGTACCACCGGCAGTGTGGGTGCGGGTCACCCCCTGGGGCCGGGGAAGGCGATCGGGGCCGGGGTTTCACCCTCTCTGGAGCGCAGGCCCCGGTCCTTCCTCCCGACACCCCCTGAGGCGGGGAAGGCGATCGGGGCCGGGGTTACTACACCAGGTGGTCGGGCTTTCAAGCGAGGTCTGTGCAACAGCCTGTTTCCAGTCGGAGCGTCTTTCCGTGGACCTGTGTGGTCGGGGATGTGCGCTGTGCCCCGACCCGTCCCCGAAAAAACACCCCCACCACCCCGGACGTGAGCCCAACGCGTACGCCTCTTGGTCTGCCGGGCCTCGTACCGTGGGGACGGCTCCGCGCCCAGCCCGGGTCTGTACGTTCCCAAACGGTGACCCGTGGAGACCAACGCGACCGAGAGCGGCCCCCTACACCGCCCTCCGCAGATGGTTGCCGTTCTGGAAACCTGCTCTTGCTGTCTCACCCCCTGGGTCTGGGGACTCCAATGGCGTGACCCGGCTGGGGCCGGGGCCCCAGGGAAAGCGGAAACCCCCCGGAGTTGAGGACACCAGGCCTGACTCGTGCCGCTTTTAGTCACCCCGAACCCTTGAGCCGGTCGAGGATCTCGCGGGCGCTCTCGGGGATGTCGGGTGCGGCGGTGAGCCGGTGACCGCTGATCTCGATGACCGCGGACCGCAACGGCCGCAGCGTCTGCACGATCTTACGGATCGACACCCCACCGGCGGCCTGGAGGTGCCGGGAGACGGCCAAAGCGGTGAACACGATGGTCAAGTGCGCCTCGATCGATTCGCGCACGTGGTGGAACACCGGCCGCGCGGCCAGATCGGACTTGGCCATCCGAAAGGACCGCTCCACCTGGTACAGGTCGTGATAGGCATCGATCACCGCCTGGCCGCCCATCACCTCCGGGGCGATGTTGGTGACATAGCCCTTCAGCCCGGCCAGGTCCCGGGCCCGCTGGACCAGGTCCCAGTCCACCCCTTTGTCGGTACCGTCCAGGCGCACGAACCGGTCCTTCTTCACCGGCCGGGTCCCGTCGGCGACCTTCTCGGCCCGGCTGATCTGGGCGTTGATCGCCCGCTGGTCGCGCTGGTGGCGTTCGAACAGGTACTGGTAGACCACCCGCCGGGTACGGGCATTGCGGCCGGTGCCCATCACCCGCGCCGATTCGAGGATCTGCCCGTCTTCGAAGTAGGTGCCGCGGGCCTGGAAGTGCTCGGCCAGGTCGTAGGGCGCCTTGGTGATGCGCGAGCCGACGATGAACCGCAGTCCCGCTTTCTCCAGGGCGTTGAGGTTGGCGGCCGAGAGCATGCCGGCATCGGCCACTACGACGACGTCCTTCGCCCCGGGCAGGTCTTCGATGAGTTCGGTGACCACAGGCAGCAGGGTCCTGGTCTCGGCTTTGTTGCCCTCGAAGCAGTGCACCGCCAGCGGGAAACCGGTGGCGTCCACCAGCAGGCCGACGAGGATCTGCGGGTCCACGCGGCGTTCCTTGCTCATCCCGACCTTGCGCAGGCCGTCCTCTTTCTCGGCCTCGAAGTACAAGGTGGTGCAGTCGTACATGAGCAGGGCCAGGCCGGTGGTGGAGCGGGCGTGGGCCAGGCAGGCGTCGGTGATGCGTCGGCGGTAGTCGCGCTCCTGGCAGCGGGCCAGGCAGCGAAAGACGGTCCGCAGCGAGGGCGCGGGAACGCCGAGTTCGTCCAGGACCCGCAGGGTGTCGGCTTTGGAGGTGGGTTCCACGATGCGGGCGAGCACGAGTTTGGTGAAGGTGGCATCGCGCACGGCATCGAAGCCCAGGCGGGTGTGGGCGTCGGCCAGGGTGTTCCACAGCAGTTCGGAGCGGGTGCCCACGACCCTGGGGCCGCTGCCGGTGCTGGTGCGGGGCGCGGGTTCGGGTTCTGTCGCGGGGGTCGGGCCCACATTCAGGTCCAGGGTGAGCTGGCCCGGGTGCAGTCGCTGGTGGGCGATCTCCATCAGCGCGGCGAGTTCGGCGTCGTTGTGGGCCGAACCGATGTGGTCGATGTCCACGATCTGGCGGCCGTGCTTGTGGATGATCTGGACCGCTTGCGCGCCTGATGCGGTGGGGACCTTCCGGATGAACGATGCCACCTGTTCACGCTATGGCCGGCACCGCGATTAGTCACCCCGATCACCCTTCCCGAGCACTATCAGGCCAGGTCATCAGGTTGTTTCTCGCCGTGCTACT
>NZ_JBJJBV010000324.1:0-13203 GCF_045446735.1 Nocardiopsis protaetiae | reverse complement strand
CCTGCGCGTCCCGACCGCACAGGCGCACCGGCCGCCGGACCGCACCGTGCAGACCGCGGGAACATCCGCGGGCGGCCCGGACGCCCCGCACACCGGCCCCCTGCGCGTGCGTGCCCGGCGCCGACCCGCCCGGCCCCGACCCGCCCGGCCCGGGCCGCGCCCGTGGCGCGGGCCGTCAGCGGCGCAGCAGGGTGTTGAGGCGGGCGGCCTGGCGGGTCAGGTGGTCACGTTCGGCGAGGTCGGTGGCCTTGCGGGCCGCCTCCGCGTACAGCCGGGCCGCCCCGGCCAGGTCGCCGTCGCGTTCGTGGAGGTAGGCCGCCACCGCCGCGTACCGGGGCAGCGCTTCGTCCAGTTCCGCGAGCGCCGCCAGGCCCGCGCGCGGCCCGTCGGCCTCGCCGACGGCCACCGCCCGGTTGAGGCGGACGACCGGGCTGTCGGTCAGGCGCACGAGCTCGTCGTACCACTCGGTGATCTGCGGCCAGTCGGTCTCCTCGGCGGTGGGCGCGTCGGCGTGCAGCGCCGCGATGGCCGCCTGGGCCTGGAACTCGCCCAGCCGGTCGCGGGCCAGGGCCGCCTGGAGGATCCCCACCCCCTCGGCGATCAGCGCGGTGTCCCAGCGGCCGCGGTCCTGTTCGGCGAGCGGCACCAGGGCGCCGTCGGGGGCGGTCCGGGCGGCCCGCCGGGCGTGGTGGAGCAGCATGAGGGCGAGCAGCCCCGCCACCTCGGGGTGGTCGATCGCGGCGGCGAGCCGCCGGGTGATCCGGACGGCCTCGGCGGCGAGGTCGACGTCGCCGGAGTAGCCCTCGTTGAAGACCAGGTAGAGGACGCGCAGCACGGTGGCGACGTCGCCGGGCCGGTCGAACCGCACCCCGGAGACGGTGCGTTTGGCCCGGCTGATGCGCTGCGCCATGGTCGCCTCGGGCACCAGGTAGGCCCGGGCGATCTGGCGGGTGGTCAGCCCGCCGACGGCCCGCAGCGTGAGCGCGACCGCGGACGACGGCGTCAGCGACGGGTGGGCGCACAGGAAGTACAGCCGGAGGGTGTCGTCCACCGCGGACGCGGGCCCCGGCTCCGGTTCCTCGTCCACCAGGTCCTCCCGGCGGCGGCGGGCGGTGTCCGCCCGGGCCGCGTCGAGGAACCGGCGCCAGGCCACGGTGACCAGCCAGCCCTTGGGGTCCCGCGGCGGGTCGTCCGGCCAGACCCGGACCGCTTCGACCAGGGCTTCCTGGACGGCGTCCTCGGCCGCCGCGAAGTCGGCTCCGCGGCGGACGAGGATGCCGAGCACGCCCGGGGTGAGGCTCCGGAGCAGGGTCGCGTCCACGTCGGGCGTCACTCCGTGATGGTGGGCGCCGCGCCCAGGAACGGACGCAGCTCCAGCCACTCGTGGATGGGCTTCCCGCCCGCCCCGGGGGCGGCCGACAGCTCCCCGGCCAGCTCGACCGCGCGCTCGTAACCGTCCACGTCGATCACCATCCACCCGGCGATGAGGTCCTTGGTCTCGGCGAACGGCCCGTCGGTGATCGGCGGGCGGCCCTCGCCGTCGTAGCGGACGAACGTCCCCTCGGGCGCGAGCGCCTGGCCGTCGACGAACTCGCCGCTCTTCTCCAGCCGGTCCGCGAAGTCGTTCATGTACTGGATGTGGGCCGAGATCTCCTCCGGTGTCCACTGGTCCATGGGCACGTCGTTGACCGCCGCCGGGGCGCCGCGGTAGTGCTTGAGCAGCAGGTACTTGGCCATCGTCGTTCTCCTTCGTGCGGTTGCGGCCCGTTCCCGGCCGCCTTCACCCCTGGGACGGAGCCGGTCGCGGATCCTCGACATCCCGCCGGATCTTTTTTCACGACTTTCCGGAGCCTCCCCCGAACGGGCCACCCCCACCACGTTCTCCCCCGAACGGGCCGGATACCGCAACTCTTCGCGGCCCCGGCACGTCCAACCCCACAGGGTCGTCCCCCGAACGTCAGGAGCTCCCATGCCCCCGTTCTCCCTCCAGTACAGCCCTCGGGCGGCGCGATGAGCGCCCGCCGCTACCTCAAGGCCACGATCGCCGCCCTGGCCAGCGGCGGTGCGATGGTCGGCCTCGGCCTCGCCATCAACCAGGTCAACCTGGAGCGGTTCGACCAGCGCAGCATGATCTGGCTCGGCGTCGCCCTGGCCCTCGCAATCGGCACGGCGGCGATAACCGCCTACAAGAGCGGCTCCGACACCCACCGCCCCATCGCCCTTTCCCGCACGGATCACGCCGACCGCGAGACCTTCGACCTCACCACACCCGGCGAGCGCCTGCGCATGCTCCTGCTCCTGTCCTTCAAGGAGTATCCCTGGGGAAGCTTCCTCGGCGTCCTCGGCGCACTGTTCCTCGTGGCTTTGGGGGCTCTCTGGGTCGCCCGGGACACCGGACCGGTCCGCGACCTGCTGGTCCCGATCACCGGCCGCGGAGGCGAATTCGACCCCTACACGGTGCTGGAGTACGTGCCCCTGATCGTGGCCGGGTACACGGTGGTACTGGTCGGGTCGTACGTCATGACCTGGTTCGAAGACGAACCGCGCGGCGGCCGTGATCGGGTCATCATCGACCCGCACGGCTTCACGGTCCTGGACCTGCGCCGGATCCGCCGATCCGACCGGAGCTACTCGGTGGAGTGGGCCGACCTGGAGAAGGCCCGGGCGGCCCCTACAGCGGACGGCTCCGACCACGCCATACTCATCATCTTCAAGAAGGACCGGGACCCCGGCGACAAGTGGCATGAACGTACCGGGCTCGAATACCCCAACAGCGACGGCCTCATCGCCTTCCGCGTCTCCCCCGACCTGCGCGACGAACACGGCTCCCCCGTCCTCCCTCGCCTGCGCGACGCCCTGGCCCGGTTCGGCCCGGCCGCCCGCACGGAGACCGACTCCTGAGAAGCCGCCCCCGGAAAACAGGTGCGGCCCCCGGGGTCTCCCCCGGGGGCCACGTCGCACCGTCAGCCCCGACGGTGCGGTTCACAGGAGACTACCCCCAGGCGAGGGAGGTCAGTTCCGGGTCCTCCAGCGCGGCGCCGATGTCGCGCAGCACCTTCGAGCCGAGCTCCCCGTCGACCAGCCGGTGGTCGAAGGACAGCGACAGCGTCGTGACCTTGCGGATCTTCAGCTTTCCCTTGTGCACCCACGGCATGTCGCGGATCTGGCCGAAGGCCAGGATGGCCGCCTCGCCCGGGTTGAGGATCGGGGTGCCGGCGTCCACCCCGAACACGCCCACGTTGGTGATCGTGACCGTGCCGCCGGACATGTCCGCCGGGGTCACCTTGCCCGCGCGGGCGGTCTCGGTGAGCTCCTTGAGCGAGGCCGCCAACTGCGGCAGCGTCTTGGCGTTGGCGTCCTTGATGTTGGGCACCACCAGGCCGCGCTCGGTGGCGGCCGCGATCCCCAGGTTCACGTAGTCCTTGACCACGATCTCCTGGTTCGCCTCGTCCCAGGACGCGTTGACGTCCGGGTTGCGCTTGATCGCCAGCAGCAGCGCCTTGGCGACCATGAGCAGCGGCGACACCCGCACGCCCGCGAAGTCGGGGTGCTCGCGCAGCCGCGCGACCGCCTTCATGGTGCGGGTGACGTCCACCTGGAGGAACTCGGTGACGTGCGGCGCGGTGAACGCGCTGCCCACCATCGCCGCCGCGGTCGCCTTGCGCACGCCCTTGATGGGCGTCCGCCGCTCCCGCGCGGACCGGTCCACCGTCCCGCCGGACACCGCGGAGCCGACAGGGGCCGCGGGGGCCTCCTGGGGCGCGACGGCCGGTTCCGGGGCGGCCTGCGCACCCGACTGCGCGCCCTGGGCCGCCGCGTGGACGTCGTCGCGGGTGATGATCCCGCCCGCGCCGCTGGGTGCGACCGTCGCCAGGTTCACCCCCAGGTCCTTGGCGAGCTTGCGCACCGGCGGCTTGGCCAGCGGACGGCCCTGCGAGGCCACGGGGGCGGGGGCCACCGCCACCGGCGGCGCCGGGACGGCGGCCGGCCTGGCGGCCGGGGCCGGGGAGACCGGCCCGGAGGGCGCCGGGCGGCGGCGGGCGCGGCGCTGGGTGGCGGCGGCCTTCTCGCCGTAGCCCACCAGCGGCTTCTCCCGCTCCTCCTCGGCAGGGGCGGTGCCGGAGCCGGCGGCCGATCCGTCGTCCCCGCCGCCGGTGCCGTCGTCGACGGTGATGATCACCGTGCCGACGTCGACCGTCTGCCCCTCCTCGACCAGCAGTTCCTTGACCGTGCCCGCAAAGGGGCTCGGCAGCTCGACGACCGCCTTGGCGGTCTCGATCTCGCAGATGTTCTGGTTGACCTCGATCACGTCACCGGGTTTGACGAACCAGGTGAGGATCTCCGCGTCGACCAGGCCTTCGCCCACGTCGGGCAGTTTGAACGAGTGCACGCCGCCCACGGCGGGGGCGTTCTTCTGAATCGCCATGTTCCCCTTGTTCCCCTAGTACGCGAACGCCCGGTCGACCCCGTCCAGGACCCGGTCCAGGTCCGGCAGGTAGTACTCCTCCAGCCGGGACTGCGGGTAGGGGGTGTCGAACGCGGCGACCCGGATGACCGGGGACTCCAGGTGGTAGAAGCACTCCTCGGTGATCCGGGCGGCGATCTCCGCGCCCGGCCCGCCGGTGAGGGTGGCCTCGTGGGCGACCACCAGGCGGCCCGTCTTCTTCACGGACTCGACGATGGTCGGGTAGTCCACCGGGGACAGCGACCGCAGGTCGATGACCTCGATGGAGTGGTCGGTGTCGGCCTCGGCCGCCTGGAGGGCGGTCTTGATCATCGGCCCGTAGGCGAGCAGCGTGACGTCGGTGCCGGGGCGGGCGATCCGGGCGGCGCCCATGGGGGTCGCCTCGGCGATGGGCGCCTCGGTGTCCACCTCCGCCTTCTCGTAGTAGCGCCGCTTGGGCTCCAGGAAGATCACCGGGTCCTCGCTGCGGATGGCCTGCTGGATCATCCAGTAGGCGTCCACGGCGTTGGCGACGCTGATCACGCGCAGGCCGGCCGTGTGCAGGAAGTACGACTCGGGGGACTCGCTGTGGTGCTCCACGGCGCCGATGCCGCCGCCGTAGGGGATGCGCATGACGACGGGGACGCTGAGCTTGCCGGCGGAGCGGCGGCGCATCTTGGCGAGCTGGGTGAAGGTCTGGTTGGCCGCGGGGAAGAAGAACCCGTCGAACTGGATCTCCACCACGGGCCGGTAGCCGCGCATCGCCATACCGATGGCGGTGCCGACGATGCCGGACTCCGCGAGGGGGGTGTCGATGACGCGGTCGGCGCCGAAGTCCTTGTACAGGCCGTCGGTCACCCGGAAGACACCGCCGAGCTTGCCGACGTCCTCGCCCATGACGAGGACCTTGGGGTCGTGCTCCATGGCGGCGCGCAGGCCGGCGTTGATCGCCTTGCCGATCGTGAGGTTGGTCATGGCCTATCGGACCCCTTCCGCCTCGAAGGAGGCCAGGTAATCGGCGTACTCCGCGCGCTGGCGGTCGATGTGGACGTTGGGCTCGGCGTACACCTCGTGGAAGATGTCCAGCGGCCCGGGGTCGGGCAGGTTCCGGCACTGGGTGCGGACCTTCTCCCCCAGGGCGTCGGCCTCGGCGTCGACGGAGGCGAAGAACTCCTCGTCGGCCAGCCCGTTGTTCTCCAGGTAGCGGCGCACCCGAAGGATCGGGTCCTTGGCCTTCCACTCGTCCAGCTCGGCCGCGTTGCGGTACCGGGTGGGGTCGTCGTTGGTGGTGTGGGCGCCCATGCGGTAGGTGAACGCCTCGACCAGGGTCGGGCCGTTGCCCTCGCGGGCGTTGTCCAGGGCGGCGCGGGTGACGGCCAGGACCGCCAGCACGTCGTTGCCGTCCACGCGCAGGCCCGGGAAGCCGAAGCCGGAGGCGCGCTTGTAGATGGGCACGCGGGCCTGGCGCTCCAGCGGCTCGGAGATGGCCCACTGGTTGTTCTGGCAGAAGAAGACCACGGGGGCGTTGTTCACCGAGGCGAAGTTGAACGCCTCGTTGGTGTCGCCCTGGCTGGTGGCCCCGTCGCCGAAGTAGGTGATGACGGCGGTGCCGTCCTCGCCGAGGGCGCCGTCGCGCTGCACGCCCATGGCGTAGCCGGTGGCGTGCAGGGCCTGGCTGCCGATGACGATCGTGTAGAGGTGGAAGCCGTGCTCGTGGGGGTCCCAGCCGCCGTTGGTGACGCCGCGGAACATGCCGAGCAGTTCCTTGGGCTCCACGCCGCGGCACCAGGCGACGCCGTGCTCGCGGTAGGAGGGGAAGGCCATGTCGGTGCCGCGCAGGGCGCGGCCGGAGCCGATCTGGGCGGCCTCCTGGCCCAGCAGGGAGGCCCACAGGCCGAGCTCGCCCTGGCGCTGCAGGGAGACGGCCTCACTGTCGAAGCGGCGCACCAGGACCAGGTCCCGGTACAGGTCGCGGACCTCGTCCGCGGTGATCTCCAGGGGGTAGTCGGGGTGCCCCGTCAGTTCCCCTTCCGGTGTCAGGAGCTGGATGAGCTCCGGTTCCTCGTGCACGGTGGTGTCCGACACGTCGCTCCTCGGTATTCGGGGCCGGTTTCGCGCGGGTGAGCGCCGGCCGGCCGGATCGTCGCGCGCGCACCCGGGGTGATGGGTGTACGGCGGACCTCACCATATGGTGACAGAACTCACCCTGGCCAGCGCAAGACCCGGCCATCACCTTTTACGCGGCGAATCCATGTTCCCCGACGCCGGACCAGCCCGGTTAGCAGGGCTTCCTAGCATGTACAAGGCCTTCCGACGACTTTGTCGGCGGATGGCCGACGGGTGGTCGGGAGCCGGTCGGCGGGTGGCCGCGGGGTCGCGGAGCGTCCGGCCGCGGAGCGACGGGCGGCCGGGTCCGGCCACGGAGCGTGGCGGGAAGGACGGTCCGAAAACCCTCCGGGGGGCGGGGCCTCGCGAACCTCGGCGCCGGACGGGGGCGGGGTTCCAGCCCTCCCGTGCCGCGCCGTCCCCGGTTCCCCCGTGGCGCGAGGCGCGGCGGGGTTCTGGAGGCTCCGGAGGAGACGTCCGAGGAACGAGGACTTCGACGTAGGAGCCGAAGGTCCCCGCCTTCTAGGGACGCCGAGCCGGGTGGCAGGACCGTGGCCGCAGGCCATCCGTTGAGGGTGGCGGTGGGCGACGGGCGGGCCGAAGCGGAGCGGAGGTTCGAAAAGGCACGGCTAGCGGGCGGCGGGAACGCGCATGCCGCGTTCGCGTGCGTAGTCGGTCAGCATCTCGCGGAGCTGGCGCCGGGCGCGGTGCAGCCGGGACATCACGGTCCCCAGCGGGGTGCCCATGCGCTCGGCCACCTCCTTGTAGGCGTAGCCCTCGATGTCGACGAGGTAGATGACCTCCTGGAACTCCTCGGGCAGCCGCGCGAGCGCCTGCTTGATGTCGGAGTCGGGCAGGTGGTCCAGGACCTCGTTCTCGGCCGACCGCATGCCCGAGGAGGTGTGCGCCTCGGCGGCGGCGAGCTGCCAGTCCTTGATCTCGTCGGTGGTCTCCTGGCGCGGCTCGCGCTGCTTCTTGCGGTAGCTGTTGATGAAGGTGTTGGTCAAGATCCGGTAGAGCCAGGCACGCAGATTGGTGCCGGCGCGGAACTGGTGGAAATTGGCGAAGGCCTTGGCGAACGTTTCTTGAACGAGGTCTTCTGCGTCGGCCGGATTGCGGGTCATCCGCAGGGCCGTGGGGTAGAGCTGGTCCGCGAACGGCGTGACGGCGGTGGCGAAGTCCAACGCCTCTTCCGGCTCCTGCCGGTCACTGTTCCGTGCGGCGATCGGTTCCATTTCGATAGTCGTCAAGATTCCCCCTCAGGACGACCGGACGATCACTTCCACCCTGTTAGACGCCACCTTGTGCTCTCAATGATGACATCAATCGGGGTGATCCGAGTCACGAACGTACCGAAACACTCGCTTGCGGGGTTCAGGATGCGGTAAAAACCCCGGTTTCCCCCTACCCCGCAAGGGGTTCCGAATATTCCCCGGCCGGACCCGGCCACACACCGGCCCGGGGGTGACGAGGGACTCGACCGCACCGGTGCCCCCGCGGGTGCCGTACTCTGGCGTCGCCCGCTCCGAGCAGTACGGAGAGGCGTCCGCCCGGCCGGGGAGCCGGGAGGGGACGGGAGGGCGGCACACCCATTTTCTCTTGTGGAGGACCCTGTGGCCCGCGTCGTTGTTGACGTCATGCTCAAGCCCGAGATCCTGGACCCGCAGGGCCAGGCGATCGCCGGCGCCTGCTCGCGCCTGGGTTTCGAGGGGATCGAACAGGTCCGCCAGGGCAAGCGCTTCGAGGTCGAGGTCGAGGGCGAGGTCGACGAGGCCAAGCTGGCCGACGTCCGCCGCCTGGCCGAGACGCTGCTCGCCAACACCGTGATCGAGGACTTCCGGGTGCACGTGGCCTCCTGAGCCGACGGCCCTGAACCACCCGACCGATCCCGCGCCGCCGCGGACACCCGCGCCGGATTAACGGCCTTCGCCCAAAAGCGGGGGAAGTGCCCACAGCGCCGGATGTGCAACGCAACGACCGGCGGTGTCCCATGAGGACGCCGCCGGTCGTTTTACGTACACCGCCCTCGGGAAGGTTCCTTGACGTGCCGGACCCATGACCGACGACGGAGCACGAGAGGTGTTATTTCATGGACGCCGTCTTCTCGATCTCCCTACCGCGGCGTGCGTACACGGTCGCCGTCGTGCGCGACATCCTCGGAACCCTGCTCTTCCGGGCCGGGCTGTGCCGGGGCTGCGTCGACGACTTCCTGCTGGCCACTTCCGAGGCGTGCGCCAACGCCGTGGAGCACGGCGGTTCCACACCCGATTACCGGGTGGACGCCGAGATCGACCGGCATTGGTGCGAAGTGCGCATCTCCCATACGGGAAGAGCGCCCGACTCCGAAGCGCTCGCCGCGCGCTTCACCTCGGAACGCCCCCCGCCCCTACCCGGACTGGATTCAGAATCGGGCAGGGGCATTCTGTTGATGCGCCGCCTCATGGACGAGGTGTCCTTCGAGGGGGAGCCGCGGGTCACCGTGCTCCTGCGCAAACGCCGCACCTCCTGCGACACGGGCCCCGACGACACGGCGGCCGGGAGCATCCCGGCCCGGTTCGACGCTCTGACCCTGGGTCGGGTCTGAGGGGTCTACGGCAGGGCGGCGGGCACCGCGCCGTGTGCCCCGCGGGCGCCGCGCCGCGCACTCCGCGCGCCGCACCCCGCGGGCACGGCGGCGCACCCCGCGAACACGCCGGTGCGCCCTCCGCCGACATGACGGCACCCCTCCCAAGGCACTGTGTCGCACACCACGGCACCTGTCGGGTCGTACACCCGCAGGCCCTCCGGAGCCGCCGCTTTCGGGAGAATCGTACGAACGCAGGCCCCGGAACGGGGGTGAGCGTCGTACCCGAGCACAGGTGAGCGGGTACGCTGCCAAGTGCGGACGCGGTGCCCCCCTCGGGGTCCGGACGGCCGCCGCCGACCTCCTCGCCGAAACTCCCCGCAGCAGCGGGGAGGGACCCGACCAACGACTCGGAGTGTGCTCATGACAGCCCGTGTGGGCGTCGTCACCTTCCCCGGTTCCCTCGACGACAAGGACGCCGCGCGCGCCGTCGCGCTGGCGGGCGCCGAGCCCGTGGCCCTGTGGCACGCGGACGCCGACCTCAAGGGGGTCGACGCGGTCGTCCTCCCCGGCGGCTTCTCCTACGGCGACTACCTGCGCTGCGGTGCCATCGCCCGCTTCGCGCCGCTGATGTCCGAGCTCGTCCCGGCCGCCCGCTCGGGCGCCCTGCCGGTGCTGGGCATCTGCAACGGCTTCCAGATCCTGTGCGAGAGCCACCTGCTGCCGGGCGCGCTCACCCGCAACTCCACCCTGCGGTTCGTCAACCGCGAGCAGCGGCTGCGGGTGGAGAACACCGCCACCGCCTGGACCGGCGACTACACCGGGGGCCAGGAGATCCTGGTCGTGCTCAAGAGCGGCGAGGGCAGCTACGTCGCCGACGAGGCAACCCTCGACGCCCTGGAGGCGGAGAACCGGGTCGTGGTCCGGTACGCGGACGACAACCCCAACGGCTCGCGCCGCGGCATCGCCGGGATCACCAACGAGCACGGCAACGTCGTCGGCCTCATGCCGCACCCCGAGCACGCCGTGGAGGCGCTGACCGGCCCCTCCACCGAGGGCCTGGGGTTCTTCACGTCGATCCTCGCCCACCTGGGCGCCAAGAGCCCGGTCGGCGTCTGAGCCCGGCCCGGTCCCACCGCACACCGACAAGGGGACGATCCTCGCGATGATGGCGCTCCTGCGCTCCCGGACCACGATGTACGTACTCGCCTCGATCGTCGTCGTGGGCCTGGTGGTGTCGGCCGCCGTCGGCCTGTTCAACTCGCTGGGCACCGTGCCGTCCGGCGCCCCGCAGACCGGGCAGGGGGACGGGGCACCGCCCGCCCGGGCCGCCGACGTGCCCGACGTCTCCCTGCTCGGGAACCCGCCGCCCGGCCTGTCCTACGCCTCCGACCCGGAGGACGACGTGTACTGCCGGCAGGAGGGCTGCGCCCGGCTGGTCAGCGTGCTCACCGAGGACGGGGAGGCCACGGAGGACCCCCGGGCCACGGTCCGGGAGGTCTACGACCACCTGGTGGACCGGGACTGGATGATCATGCTCCCCGAGGGCGTCGAGTCGCCCGACGACCTGCCGCTGGAACAGACCGTGCTGACCGACCAGACCGTCATGGTCGCCGACTCCTCCACGGGCGCCGCAGGGGAGCCCGCGGTGCTGATGGTCCGCTACGCGGACCTCACCCGATGACCCCGCTCACGACGACCCCGCCCACGACCTTCCGCGCCGGTCGGCGGACGCCACGGCCCGGCTCACACCCGCACATCCCGAACGGAACCACGCATGTCTGAAGTACCTCGTCTCGACACCGTCGCCGTGGCGCAGAGCAGCCCGGACACGCCTCAGCCGTACGCCGAACTGGGCATGGCGAAGGATGAGTACGAGCGGGTCCGCGAGATCCTGGGCCGCCGCCCCACCTCCGCCGAGCTGGCCATCTACTCGGTCATGTGGAGCGAGCACTGCTCGTACAAGTCGTCCAAGGTGCACCTGCGCCAGTTCGGCGAGAAGGCGCCCCACAGCGACGCCCTGCTGGTCGGCATGGGCGAGAACGCCGGTGTGGTCGACGTCGGCGACGGCCGCGCGGTGACCTTCAAGATCGAGTCGCACAACCACCCCTCCTACGTGGAGCCGCACCAGGGCGCGGCCACCGGCGTGGGCGGCATCGTCCGCGACATCCTCACCATGGGCGCCCGCCCGGTGGCGGTCATGGACGCGCTGCGGTTCGGCCCGGCCGACGCCGACGACACCAAGCGGGTGCTGCCGGGCGTGGTCTCGGGCATCTCCTTCTACGGCAACTGCCTGGGCCTGCCCAACATCGGCGGCGAGATCGGCTTCGGCGCCGGGTACATCGGCAACCCGCTGGTCAACGCCCTGTGCGTGGGCGTCATGAAGCACGAGGACATCAAGCTGGCGCAGGCGCCCGGCCCAGGCAACAAGGTGGTGCTGTTCGGCTCCACCACCGGCCCCGACGGCATCGGCGGCGCGTCGGTGCTGGCCAGCGCCACCTTCGACGACGAGTCGCACGCCAAGCGGCCCAGCGTCCAGGTCGGCGACCCGTTCATGGAGAAGCTGCTCATCGAGTGCAGCCTGGAGCTGTTCGCCAAGGACCTGGTCGTGGGCATCCAGGACCTGGGCGCGGCGGGCGTCTCCTGCGCCACCACCGAGCTGGCGGCGGGCGGCACCGGCGGCATGGACATCCGGCTGGACCGGGTGCCGCTGCGCGACCCGCGACTCACTCCCGAGGAGATCCTCATGAGCGAGTCGCAGGAGCGCATGATGGCCATCGTGGAGCCGGCCAAGATGGACGAGTTCCTGGCCATCTGCGACAAGTGGCAGATCCTGGCCACCGAGATCGGCGAGGTCACCGACGTCACCGCCGAGGAGGCCGAGCGCGGCGGGCGCCTGGTCATGACCTGGCACGGGGAGACCGTGGTGGACATGCCGCCGCGGACCGCCTCCGACGAGGGCCCGGTCTACGAGCGCCCCTACGCCCGCCCGGCGTCGCAGGACGCGCTCCAGGCCGACGACGCCGCCGCGCTGGCCCGGCCCGCGACCGACGCCGAACTGCGCGAGCAGCTGCTGCGGGTGCTGGGCGCGCCCGGCGTGGGCGACCCGACCTGGGTGACCCAGCAGTACGACGGCTACGTGCGCGGCGACACCGTGGTGTCCACCCCGCACGACGCCGGGATGATCCGCATCGCCGACGACTCCCACCGGGGCGTGGCGCTGTCCACCGACGGCAACGGCCGCTACACCCGCCTGGACCCGTACGTCGGCACGCAGCTGGCGTACGCGGAGGCGTACCGCAACGTGGCGGCGACCGGCGCCCGTCCGCTGGCGGTCACCAACTGTCTCAACTTCGGCTCGCCGGAGGACCCGGGCGTCATGTGGCAGTTCGCCGAGTCCACCCGGGGCCTGGCCGACGCCTGCAAGGCGCTGGGCACCCCGGTGACCGGCGGCAACGTGAGCTTCTACAACCAGACCGGCGACGTGGCGATCAACCCGACCCCGGTCATCGGCGTGCTGGGCGTCATCGACGACGTGCGCACCCGCCTGAAGACGGCGTTCGGCTCCGAGGGCGCGCGGGTGTTCCTGCTGGGCGAGACCCGGCCGGAGTTCGGCGGCTCGGCGTGGGCCGACACGGTCCACGGCCACCTGGGCGGGCTGCCGCCGCGGGTGGACCTGACCGCCGAGGCGGCGCTGGGCGAGGTGCTGGCCGAGGCCGCCGAGCGCGGCCTGGCCGAGGCCGCCCACGACCTGTCCGACGGCGGGCTGGGCGTGGCCCTGGCCGAGTCGGCGCTGCGCGGCGGCACGGGCGTGCGGGTGACGGTGTCCGAGGACGTGTTCACCGCCCTGTTCAGCGAGTCCGGCGCCCGCGCGGTCGTGGCGGTGGCCCCGGGCGACGAGGAGGAGTTCGTGGCGCTGGCGGCCCGGCACGGGGTCCCGGCGGAGCAGATCGGCACCGTGGGCGGCGACGCCCTGGTGGTCGCGCACGCTGGCGGCGTCGTGGAGGTCCCGCTGCCGGAGCTGCGCGAGGCCTACGAGTCCACCCTGCCCGCCCTGCTCGGCGACCTGTAGGACCGCTTCACCGCGGGG
>NZ_JBJJBV010000323.1:0-6818 GCF_045446735.1 Nocardiopsis protaetiae | reverse complement strand
CGACACCGGGCCCACGCCCGTGTGCGGGCCCGCCTCGGGCTGGCCCGGGTGGTTGGGCAGGAACGCCGCCAGGTGCGAGCGGACCGCGACCGGGCCCACGCCCGGGCCGCCGCCGCCGTGCGGGATGCAGAAGGTCTTGTGCAGGTTCAGGTGGCTGACGTCGGCACCGAACTCGCCCGGCTTGGCCCAGCCCACCAGCGCGTTCAGGTTGGCGCCGTCGACGTAGACCTGGCCCCCGGCCTCGTGGACCAGACGGCACACCTCGGTGATGGTGTCCTCGTACACGCCGTGCGTGGACGGGTAGGTCACCATGATCGCGGCCAGCACGTCCGCGTGCTTGGCGATCTTGGCCTTGAGGTCGTCGACGTCGACGTTGCCGCCCTCGTCGCAGGCCACCACGGCCACGCGCATGCCCGCCATCACCGCGCTGGCGGCGTTGGTACCGTGCGCGGAGCTGGGGATCAGGCACACGTCGCGGTGGTCGTCGCCGCGCGAGCGGTGGTAGCCGCGGATGGCCAGCAGGCCCGCGAACTCGCCCTGGGAGCCGGCGTTGGGCTGGAGCGACACCGCGTCGTAGCCGGTGATCTCGGCCAGCCAGGCCTCCAGGTCACGGATCAGCGCCACCGAGCCGGCCGCCTGGTCCAGCGGGGCCAGCGGGTGGAGCCCCGCGAACTCCGGCCAGGTGACCGACTCCATCTCGGTGGTGGCGTTGAGCTTCATGGTGCACGAGCCCAGCGGGATCATCGTGCGGTCCAGCGCCAGGTCGCGGTCGGAGAGCTTGCGCATGTAGCGCAGCAGCGAGGTCTCGCTGCGGTGGGTGTTGAACACCGGGTGGTCGAGGTAGTCGACCCCGCGCGCCAGGTCCTCGGGGACGCGGTCGGCGTCCTCGTCCACGGCCACGGCGGACTTGGCGGAGCCGCGCCCGGCCTCGCCGAACGCCTCGGCCAGCGCGGTCAGGTCGGCGACGGTGGTGGTCTCGTCCACGCTGACGCCGACGGTGGCGGCGTCCACGCGCAGCAGGTTGAACCCGGCCGCCAGGGCGTCCTCCACGACCCGGTCGGCGCTGGGCACCCGCACCCGCAGGGTGTCGAAGAACGCGCCGTGGACGACCTCGAAGCCGCGCTCGGCCAGCGCGCCGGCCAGCGCCGCGGTGCGGGTGTGCACCTGGCGGGCGATCGCGCGCAGGCCGTGCGGGCCGTGGTAGACGGCGTACATCCCGGCCATGACGGCCAGCAGCACCTGGGCGGTACAGATGTTGCTGGTGGCCTTCTCGCGGCGGATGTGCTGCTCGCGGGTCTGGAGCGCCAGGCGGTAGGCGGGACGGCCCGCGGTGTCCACCGAGACGCCGACCAGGCGGCCCGGGATCTGGCGGCGCAGCTTCTCGGTCACCGACATGTAGCCGGCGTGCGGGCCGCCGAAGCCGAGCGGGACGCCGAAGCGCTGGGTGGAGCCGACGGCGATGTCCGCGCCCAGGGCGCCGGGGCTGCGCAGCAGGGTCAGCGCCAGGATGTCGGCGGCGACCACGGCCAGGGCGCCGCGCTCGTGGGCGGCGGCGATGACCGCGCCCGGGTCGCGCACCACACCGCTGGAGGCCGGGTACTGGACCAGGACGCCGAACGCGTCGCCCTCGGGCAGGCCCTGGGACAGGTCCGCGACGACGACCTCGATGCCCAGCGGTTCGGCGCGGGTGCGCAGCACCTGGAGGGTCTGCGGGAAGACGTCGGAGTCGACGACGAAGACGTCCGCCTTGCTCTTGGAGGCGCGGCGGGCCAGGGTCATGGCCTCGGCGGCGGCGGTGGCCTCGTCCAGCAGGGAGGCGCCGGTGACGGGCAGGCCGGTGAGGTCGGAGACCATGGTCTGGAAGTTGATGAGGGCCTCCAGGCGGCCCTGGGAGATCTCCGGCTGGTAGGGCGTGTACGCCGTGTACCAGGCCGGGTTCTCCATGATGTTGCGCAGGATCACCGGCGGGGTGAAGGTGCCGTAGTAGCCCTGGCCGATGAGGGGCTTGACGACGGTGTTGCGGTCGGCGAACGCGCGCAGCTCCGCGAGGGTCTCGGCCTCGCCGATGGCCTCGGGCAGGTCGAGCGTCGCGCTCCGGCCGGGGGCGCTGAGGATGGACGCGGGGACGGCGGCGGCCATGAGCTCGGCGGTGGAGCCGTAGCCGACCGTCTTGAGCATCTCCTCGACGGCGCCGGGCGCGGGACCGATGTGGCGGTCGGCGAACACGCGGGCGGGTGCGCCGGGGATGTTCACGGGCTGGTCGGGCACGGAGACCTCCTGGTGACAGGGCCGATGCGGATCGGCGGTGTTCCTCACGGTCTCCCCCTCTGTCACCGGGCACGGCGGTGCCCAGGCTTCAGAGCGGCCTTCTCCGTGCGGTCCGTGGTGCCTGAGAGGTTACTGGGGAGTATTGCCCCGTCGGCGCCCCTGGGTCAGGGGTCTCTCCCGCGCGGTATCGACAGCCTGCTGACGCTGTGTTCACTTGTACGGACAGGGTGAATGTCGGTTTTCATCCCTGTTGTGGTTACGACCGTACTCGATCGCACCGCCCGTAGCCGAGTCCCCCCGCGCGTTGCGCGCGCCTCACCTGCCCGGGCACGACGAGGGCCCGTGCGGCCGTCCCTCCGCACGGACCCTCCACCGTCCTCTCTCGGACGGTCCCGGTGGGGCCGGTGCGCGGCCCCGCCCTCTTCTCTCGGACAGTCCCGGGCCGCCCGGCCGCCCCCAGGCGAAAGGACTCACCGTGCGCCGCGTCACACCCCTCGTCCCGCCCGCCGACCACCCCGGGCGCGCCGCCCGCCGAACCGCCCACGGGATCCCCGGTCGCGTATGCCTCCGGTCCCGGACGCCGCCGCGCCGGGGCCGCGCCGCCGGGGCGTCGGCGGCGGGCGACCGTGGGAGATGCGGCCGCCTCCGCTCGGGCGGCCGCAGACGATGGCGGCGGTGTCCGACGCGGCGCGGTCCCTCGACCGAGCGGCGGCGGGCGAAGGCGGCGGTGTCCCCCGACCGGGCGACGGCAGGCGAAGGCGGCGGTGTCCCGAAGAGGAACCGAGACTCGCCGCCAGGGGCCGGGACACCGCGGCAGGCCCGGGAAAGGGCGGAGCCCGTGCGGCCGTCCCTCCGCACGGGCTCCTCACCCATCTCTCTCGGACAGGGTTCGCGGAGGGCCTCGCACGGCCGTCCTCCGCACGAAGCCCTCACCACTCTCACTCTGTCATCACTCTCGGACGATCCGCAGCCACACCGCCGTGTCGGACGGCAATCGGTCGCCCTCCAGGGGGCCGCTGGCCAGCAGCACCCCGCCGTGGGCGGGCAGGTCGGCCGGGCCCCCGCCCAGGTTGACGACGCAGGCCACGTCGTCGCGGACGAACGCCAGCACCTCCTGGGGCGCCTCCAGCCAGCGCATCCCCGGGCCGTCGGCGGGCGGGGCGCCCAGGGCGGGCTCGGCCCGGCGCACCGCCAGCGCCCGGCGGTACAGGTGCAGCATGCCGTCGGGGTCGGCGGCCTGGGCCGCGGCGGTGTGCGCCGACCAGCCCGCGGGCTGGGGCAGCCACGGGTCGGCCGCCCCCTCGGGGCCGAACCCGAAGGGCGGCGCGTCCCCCGACCACGGCAGCGGCACCCGGCAGCCGTCCCGGCCCCGGTCGGTCCCGCCCGAGCGGGCGAACACCGGGTCGTCGATCAGCTCCTCGGGCACGTCCACCTCCTCCAGGCCCAGCTCCTCGCCCTGGTACACGTACACCCCGCCGGGCAGGGCCATGGCCAGCAGCGCCGCCGCCCGCGCCCGCCGGGTGCCCAGTTCCAGGTCCGTGGGCTCCCCGTAGCGGCGGTCGGCGAACGAGAACCCGGTGTCCCCCGCCCGCCCGTACCGCGTCACGTGCCGGGTCACGTCGTGGTTGGACAGCACCCACGTGGCGGGCGCCCCCACCGGCGCGTGCGCGGCCAGCGTGCGGTCGATGACCGCCCGCAGCGCCTTGGGGTCCCAGGGGCAGCTGAGGAAGTCGAAGTTGAACGCGCTGTGCAGCTCGTCGGACCGCAGGTAGCGCGCGAACCGCTCCGGGTCGGGCAGCCACATCTCCCCCACGAACACCCGGTCGGGCCCGTAGGACTCGGCGATCCGCCGCCAGCGCCGGAACACGTCGTGCACCCCGTCGCGGTCGGAGAACGCGCTCTCGTCCCCCTCGGCGGCGTCCGGCAGCGCCGGGTCCTTGACCATCCCGTCGGCCACGTCGATGCGGAACCCGTCCACGCCCCGGTCGAACCAGAACCGCAGGATCGCGTCGAACTCCTCGCGCACCCGCGGGTGCTCCCAGTTCAGGTCGGGCTGCTGCGCCGAGTACAGGTGCAGGTACCACTCCCCCGGGCTCCCGTCGGCCTCGGTGACCCGCGACCACGCGGACCCGCCGAACCGGGACCGCCAGTTGTTGGGCGGCAGCCCGCCGTCCTCGCCGCGGCCGGGCCGGAACCAGAACAGGGACCGCTCGGCCGAGCCGGGCCCGGCCGCCAGCGCCTCGCGGAACCACACGTGCTCGCTGGAGCAGTGGTTGGGCACGATGTCGATGATCACCCGGATGCCGCGCTCGTGGGCGGCGGCGATGAGCCGGTCGGCCAGGTCCAGGTCGCCGTACACGGGCGCGATGTCGGTGTAGTCGGCCACGTCGTACCCGCCGTCGGCGAGCGGCGACGGGTACCAGGGGCTCATCCACAGCGCGTCGACCCCCAGCTCCGCCAGGTGGTCGATCTCCCGCAGCACCCCGGCGAGGTCGCCGATGCCGTCGCCGTCGCCGTCGGCGAAGCTGCGCGGGTAGATCTGGTAGATGGCGGCGCCGCGCCACCAGTCCGGGTCGTGGTGTCCGGTCACGTTGCGGTGTCCTTGTCTTCGAGGGAAGGGTGGGGCGGGGTCAGCCCTTGAGGGCACCGGCCGACAGCCCCGAGATCACCTGGCGCTGGAACACCAGGAACAGGGCGAGCACCGGCAGGCTGGAGATGACCATCCCGGCGATGAGCAGGTTGAGCGGCATCTCGGTGGAGATCCGCGCCAGGTGGACGGTGATGGTCTGCACCAGCGGGTCCTGGAGCACCACCAGCGGCCAGATGAAGTCCTTCCAGGCGGCGACGATCGCCAGGATCGACACCACCGCCAGGATCGGCCGCGACAGCGGCAGCACGATCCGCAGCATGATCTGGGCGGGTCCGGCCCCGTCCAGCCGGGCGGCCTCCACCAGGTCGGCGGGGATGCGGTCGAAGAACTGTTTGAGCACGAACACGTTGAAGGCGTTGGCCGCCATCGGCAGCCACACCGCCCAGGGCGTGTTGAGCAGGTTGATCCCGAGCAGCGGCACGTCGGCGACGGTGAGGTAGGTGGGGATGAGCAGTGCCGCGGCCGGGAGCATGAGGGTCGCCAGCATCATCCCCAGCACGGCGTTGCCCAGCACCGGGCGCAGCCGCGACAGCGAGTAGGCGGCCGGCACGGCCACCCCGAGCTGGAACAGCCAGGCGCCGCCCACCACCACGAACGTGTTCCACAGGTACCGGCCCAGGTCCAGGGTGTCCCAGGCGCGCGGATAGGTCTCGGGCCGCCACTCCTGCGGCAGCAGGGTGGGCGGGGTGCGGGCCAGTTCGGCGGGGGGCTTGAAGGACCCGCTCACCGCCAGCAGCATCGGTCCCAGGAACACCACGGTGAACAGGACGATCACCAGGACCAGGACCGCCCGGTAGCCGGTCCTGCCCCGGGGGCCGTTGAGGGTGAGCGGGGAGACGAGGGTGCGCTCCGCGGTGCGCGCGGGCGGGCCGCCGCGGGCCCGCCGGGGCCGGGTGGGTGTCATGGCTCTCCTCCAGGACGGGTCAGCGGGTGCGGGTGGCCCACAGGTACAGGGCGGAGAACACGGCCAGGACCGCGAAGAGCAGCAGGCTCAGGGCGGCGGCCGCGCCGAAGTCGCCGAAGGTGAACGCGTAGCGGTAGATGAGCAGCAGGACCGTGGTGGTCGCCCCCTCGGGCCCGCCGCCGGTGAGGATGTAGGGCTCGACGAACACCTGCATGGTCGCCACGATCTGGAGCAGCAGGAGCACGAGGATCACGAACCGCATGTGCGGAATGGTCACCGACCACACCCGCTGGAGCAGCCCGGCCCCGTCGAGTTCGGCCGCCTCGTACAGCTCGCCCGGGATGGCCTGGAGCCCGGCCAGGTAGATGAGGGTGGCGGTGCCCAGGTTGGCCCAGGTGGAGACGATGACGAGCGAGATCAGCGCGGTGTCGGCGGAGTTGGTCCACTCCAGCCCGGGCAGGCCCACCGCGCGCAGCGCGCCGTTGAGCAGTCCGGGCCCGGGGTCGTAGAACCACTTCCACAGCAGCGCCGACACGATGGGCGGCAGCATCACCGGCAGGTAGACGACCAGCCGCAGGTATCCGCGGGCGTGCTTGAGCTCGTTGAGGACGAGCGCCAGCACGAACGGCAGGGCGAACCCGAAGACCAGGGCCAGCAGGGTGAACCGCGCGGTGTTGGCCCATGCGGTGGCGAACAGCGGGTCCCGGAACAGGGTGCGGAAGTTCTCCAGCCCCACCCACACCGGGTCGGTGACGAAGTTGACCCGCTGGAAGGCCAGCGCGACACCGCTGGTGATCGGGTACCAGGAGAAGAAGGCGAAGCACAGGATCGCCCCGGACAGGAAGGCGTAGGCGACGGCGTTCTCGGCGATCCGGCGGCGCAGCGCCGGGGACGGCCGACGGGGTGCGCGGACCGGGGAGGGCTCCGCCGCCGGCGGTGCCGGGGCGGTCGCGGTGCCGGGTTCGGGCATGGCGGGCTCCGAGAGGGCTGGGGCGG
>NZ_JBJJBV010000322.1:0-6823 GCF_045446735.1 Nocardiopsis protaetiae | reverse complement strand
CGGGGGGACTCCCCCCGGCAGGCACGACGAAGGCGACTCCTGCGAGGCGGCCGAAGGCCCCCGAGCATGAGTCGCCCCGAGTCGAGTGGAGGTGGCGGGAATCGAACCCGCGTCCTTCGATGACGCACCAGAGCTTCTCCGGGTGCAGTCTGTAGTGTCGCTCTACTCGGCCCCAGCGCTTGTACAGACACATCGCTGACAGGCCCAGCCACTGAAATGTCCCGCTCGGGCCCTGTGGCCTGATCCGTGCGGTGAGTCATCTAGCTGATGCCGGTACCCGGGCCGATGACGAGCCCGGACCGACAGAGTCGCTATCGCTTAGGCAGCGAGAGCGAACTCAGTGCGCTTGGAATTGGCACTTGTGTTTAGCGTGAATGCAGGATTAACGAGGTCACAAACACAACCCTCGACCCGCTTCCCCTGAAACGCCTATCGAAGTCGAAACCGATCACCCCCTGTGGAGTTGTCAAGGCTCCTCCGGCCGAGGCCGGTGGTGCCCGCAACGAGCGTTCGGACCGCCGGTCCTCGTGCTCGCTTGTCACTCTACCGGGTCAACGTCCCGGGGGCCAAGCTGATTCCCGGTGACGTGAACGGGTTCCGAACAGGGAGAAACCCCCGCGGGGCGGACTCAGAGTGGTCGACGCTCTCCCGCGGGGGCCGGTCGGCAGGGTCGGGCCGACCGTTGGAAACCGACAGGATCTCCCCCGAGATGAGGTCCTGCCTCCACGCTGGCCCGCTACCCCCTGTCGCGGTGCCAGGTATCCGGGAAGACGCGGGCGGCCCTTCCGAAGGTTGCGGAGGGGCCGCCCGTTTTGCCCCATCGGGGCGCGCTATGTACGACCGGATTACCAGCCGGTCTCCTCGGCGGCGGTCTCCTCGGTGGCGGTGAGGTCGGCCTCGGCCAGCGGGGCCTCGGCGTTGGTCTCGGGGAGCCCGTTGGCCAGGCCCGTCAGGAACGACTGGGCGGCGGTGACCGCGTACTGCGACCACAGCGTCTGGGCGGGGTCGACCTCGGCCAGTACCGCGAACGCCACGTCGCCCTGGTAGCCGACGAACCAGTGCAGCGAGGTCTCGTCGCCCTGGTCGGTGCGCACGGCCTGGCCGTGCACCTCGCCCTCGCCGACGCCCATGGTCAGTTCGGGCATGCGCTGGACGACGGCCTCGCGCAGTCCTTCCCGGACCACGTCCAGGCCGGCCGGGTCCAGGGCGGTTCCGGCTGCGGCCGGCTCGCCGCGCACCAGCTGCGGCGGGTGCCAGGAGCCGTCGGCGATGGCTCCGGCGACCAGGGCCATGGTGAGCGGGCTGACCCGCACCCCGTGCTCACCGATCATCGCGGAGGCCAGCTCGACGTCGTCGCCGCCGATCTGGACCTCGCCGGCGGAGGCGGGGACGGCCAGCTGCCAGTCCTGCCCGATGCCGAGTTCCCGCGCGGTCTCGGTGAGCGCCTGCGCGCCGACCTTCTCGCCCAGGGAGGCGAACCCGACGTTGCAGGCGAAGGCGATGTTGCGGACCAGGGTGGGTCCGAAGCTCAGCGACCCCTGGCTGGGGTTGGTGAAGGTCTGTCCGCCGATCTCGACGCTGGGCCCGCAGGGCACGTCGCTGGTCGGGGTGACGGCGCCGCTCTCCAGGGCGGCCAGGGCGGCGATCACGCCGAAGGTGCCGCCGGGCTTGTAGGAGCCGGTGAAGGCGCGGTCGTCGCCGGTGTTGCCGGAGGCGTTGGCCGCGGCCAGGATCTGGCCGCTGGCGGGGTCGACGGCCACCAGGTAGGCGTTGCCGGGCAGCCCGGTGAGCGCGTTCTCCGCGGCCCGCTGCACGTCGGCGTCGAGCGTGGTGTCGATGCCGCCGCTCTGCTCGCCCTCCCAGGACTCCAGGACCCCGGTGACCTCGCCGTCGGCGTCCAGGGTGACGACCCGGGTGGTCGCCGAGCCGGCCAGCTCGTGCTGGAAGATGTTCTGCAGTCCGCTCAGGCCGACGGTGTCACCGGCCTGGTAGGTGCCCGGGACGCGGGAGGAGACGCGGTGCTCGGCGGTGCCGGCGACCTCCCCGACCACGAACGGCGCCACGGCCGGGGTCAGGTTGATCTCGACCTCCTGCACGTCGGCGCCGGAGATCTTGCGGACGTCGGCCAGCAGCGACCCGTTGACGCTGGAGTTGCGCATGAGCACCAGCGGCTGGAACTGCTCGGGCGGCGCGGAGCGCACCCGGTTGAGCAGCGGGTCGGGGTCCTCGTCGAGCAGTTCGGCGAGTTCGGTGACCCCGGCCTCCTTGTCCTCCATCTCGGCGGGCACCACGCCGAAGGCGCTGACCCGGTCCGCGGTGACCAGCGGCCGCCCCTGGTTGTCGAGGATCTGGCCGCGCTCCTGGGTCTCGTAGCTGACCGCGAGGCGCTCCTCGGCGTTCAGCTCGGGGTGCAGGACGCCGGAGGACCAGGTGATCTTCCAGCCGTCGGGGCCCCAGGTGAGCGGCATCCGACCGGTGTAGTCCCAGGTGGGGTCGCCGATGCCGAGGTCGGCGTGGACCGAGAACTCGGCGGTGGCGTTCTCCTTCTCCCGGGAGATCGGGCCGAGCCCGAACCGCAGGGAGGCGAGGTCGAGCTGCTCCTTCATGTCGGTGAGGGCGCGCTCGACCTGCTCGGGGTCGCCGTCGGTGTACCGGGCCGCCTCCGCGTGCTCCCCGCCCTGCCAGGCGAGCAGGAAGGACCTGACCGCCACTTCGGGGCTGGGGTTCGGAGTACAGGCGGCCAGGGTGGCAACGAGGATCAGGGCGCTGCCGGCGGCCGCGATCCTGCGGCCGGTGGGACGGGGGGACACCGTGTGTGTTCCTTTCGGGCGCCTCATCGGTTGCGTTGGCGGAGCGCGCGTTCCATGTCCCGCTTCGCCTCGCGTTCGGCGATGTCCTGACGCTTGTCGTATTCGCGCTTACCGCGTGCCAGAGCGATCTCGACCTTGACCCGCCCGTCGCTGAAGTACAGCGACAGCGGGATCAGCGTGTACCCGGGCTCGCGGGTCTTGCCGATGAGCCGCGAGATCTGCGCGCGGTGCAGGAGTAGCTTACGCGATCGGCGGGACGCGTGGTTGGTCCAGGTGCCCTGCGAGTACTCGGGGATGTGCACGTGTTCCAGCCACACCTCGCCGTCGCCGATGTGCGCGAAACCGTCGACGATGGACGCCCGGCCCTCTCTGAGCGATTTCACCTCGGTACCGGTGAGGACGATTCCCGCCTCGTAGGTCTCGTCGATGTGGTATTCGTGCCGGGCGCGCCGATTCTGCGCGATGAGCTTGCGCCCGGTTTCCCGTGCCACAGCAGGTGTCCCTTCAATACGTCCGGGGGGCACGAGGCCCCCCGGTTCGGTCGTGTCCGTCCCCGACGGCCCGCGTCAGACCTTGAGGTACCGGCGCAGGGTGAGGAACGAGGTGACGGTGCACAGCAGCACACCGAGGATCATCGATACACCGATCACGTACATGAGCGCACCGGTGCCCAGGGCGATGTCGAACTGGAACCATTCCTCCACGCGGGTCAGCAGCGTGAACCGGGTGGCCACGATGAACCCGGAGGCGATGAGACCGCCGACCAGGCCCGCGATCGCGCCTTCCAGGAGGAAGGGCAGCTGGATGTAGAAGTTCGAGGCACCGACCAGGCGCATGATGCCGGTCTCGCGGCGGCGGCTGTAGGCCGACAGGCGGATGGTGTTGCCGATCAGCAGCGCGGCGGCGGCCAGCTGCACGCCGGCGACCAGCAGCGCGGACCACTTGAGGCCGTCCAGCAGGCCGAAGAACTGCTCCAGGACCCGCTGGTCGTTGGAGATGGCGTCGACGCCGGGGCTGCCCTCGACGGCGGCCCGCACGGTGTCGTAGTACTCCGGGTTGGTGAGCTGCACCCGGAAGTTGTCCGGGATGTCGCCCTCCTGCGCGGCGGCGGCGAGGGCCTCGTTGGAGGCGCCCAGGCGCTCCTGGAAGTCCTGCCAGGCCTCGGCGGCGGTCAGGTAGGTGACGCTCTGGACCTGCTCCATGCCCTCCAGCTTGGCCTGGAGCGCGTCACGGTCCTCCGGGGTGGCGGGCCCGTTCTCCTGGCAGACCTCGGTCGGAGAGATCTCGTTGCACATGTAGATGGTGAGCGTGATCCGCTCGTCCCAGTAGTTGCGCATCTCGGATACCTGCTGGTTGACCAGCAGGCCGGCGCCGAAGAGGGCCAAGGAGATGGCCACCGTCGTGATGACGGCGATCGTCATCGTCAGGTTGCGACGCAGGCCGATCCACGTCTCGGAGAGAACGAATTGTGCTCGCATGATCTGTTAAAGGTCCATCCTTGGGTGGTTCGCCGCGCCGGTCGGGTCCTCGCCGCGGGGTGGGACGCCCGGCGCCGGGCGCGCCAGAAGGTCAGTAAGCCTGGCCGTAGACGCCGCGCGACTGGTCGCGGACCACGAGGCCCTCTTCGAGCTCGATCACGCGCTTGCGCATGGAGTCGACGATGGCGGCGTCGTGCGTCGCCATGACGACGGTGGTGCCCGTCCGGTTGATGCGGTCCAGGACCTTCATGATGCCGATGGAGGTCGCGGGGTCGATGTTGCCGGTGGGCTCGTCGGCCAGCAGGATCTGCGGGCGGTTGACGAACGCGCGGGCGATCGCGACGCGCTGCTGCTCACCACCGGAGAGCTCGTTGGGCATGCGTCCGGCCTTGCCCTCCAGGCCGACGAGTTCGACGACCTCGGGGACGACCTTGCGGATGAACCGGCGGGGCTTGCCGATGACCTCCAGCGCGAACGCGACGTTCTCGAAGACGTTCTTGTTCGGCAGCAGGCGGAAGTCCTGGAAGACACAGCCGATGCGGCGGCGCAGGTGCGGCACCTTCCAGTTGGACAGGCGCGCGAGGTCCTTGCCGGCCACGTGGACGCGGCCCTTGTCGGGCTTCTCCTCCTTGAGGACCAAGCGGAGGAAGGTCGACTTGCCGGAGCCGGACGGGCCGACCAGGAAGACGAACTCGCCCTTGTCTACGTCAATGGAAACGCCGTCGAGCGCGGGGCGCTTCTGGGTCGGATAGACCTTGGTGACGTTATCGAAGTGGATCACAGGCGCATCACAAGGTTCTCGAAGGTATGGGTACCCGCGGCGGAGAGGACTCCGTGCGGGGATCGTACCGGCCGCATGGCCAACCGACAGTGTAGAGGGGGGAAGGACCCGGATCGTCCAGGCCGCGTCGCACCCGAAGATTCCGCACACTATCGGACAACAGCCCCGAGCATATCGGAGGTGTCAACCGATGATAACGTTCACATATAGCCGTTTCGGTAAAACCGCGGAGTCGCGAGCATCACCATTGGGATACAACCTGCGCATTCTTCCCTGATCGCTCACTAGGGGCATCCGTGCCGACACCCAGGGTGTCGCCGCCGTCGCTCCGCGCGGCCGGACCCCGGATATTACAGGGCCGAGGTCCCCGGTCCGGGTGAGCGCGCCGGGGACCGATATCCGCCCCCGGGAGAACCGGAACGGCCGGGTCCCCGCACATCACAGGGACGAGGTCCCCGATCTCCGTGCGGGCCTCCCGGCCGGTCGGCGTGTTGCGGGATCAGGCCTCCTCGACCCGCTCCCGGCTGCGCATCCAGCGGATCTCGGCGTCGATGAACTCGTCGATCTCGCCGTCCAGCACCGCGGCGGTGTTGCCCGTCTCCGCGCCGGTCCGCACGTCCTTGACGCTCTGGTAGGGCTGGAGCACGTAGTTGCGCATCTGGGTGCCCCAGCTGCTCACCGCCTCGCCGCGGATGTCGTTGAGCGCCGCCAGCTCCTCCTCGCGCTTGCGCGCCAGCAGCTTGGCCTGGAGCATCGTCATCGCGGTCGCCTTGTTCTGGAGCTGGGATCGCTCGTTCTGGCAGGACACCACGATGCCGGTGGGCAGGTGGGTGATGCGCACCGCCGAGTCGGTGGTGTTGACGCCCTGGCCGCCGGGGCCCGAGGACCGGTACACGTCGATGCGCAGCTCGGTCTCGTCGATGTCGACGTGGTCGCTCTGCTCCACCACGGGGACGACGTCCACGCCGGCGAAGGAGGTCTGGCGCCGGTTCTGGTTGTCGAACGGGGAGATGCGGACCAGGCGGTGGGTGCCGTGCTCGCCGCGCAGGGTGCCGTAGGCGAACGGCGCCTTGACCGCGAACGAGGTGGACTTGATGCCCGCCTCCTCCGCGTAGGAGGTCTCGTAGATCTCCGTGGGGTAGCCGTGCCGCTCGGCCCAGCGCAGGTACATGCGCTGGAGCATCTGCGCCCAGTCCGCGGCGTCCACGCCGCCCGCCTGGGAGTTGATGGTGACGAGGGCCTCGTGGTCGTCGTGCGGGCCGTTGAGGAGGGTGCGCACCTCCAGCTCGCCGATCTCCTTGCGGAGCTGTTCGAGCTCGCGGTCGGCCTCGGCCTTGGTGTCGGCGTCCTCCTCGGCCTCGGCCAGCTCGTAGAGCACGCCCAGGTCGTCGAGCCGCCGGCCGATGCCCTCGACCTTGTTGACCATGGACTCCAGGCTGGAGAGTTCGCGCGTCACCTTCTGCGCGTTGCCCTGGTCGGCCCACAGCTCCGGGTCGGCGGACTGCTCGCGCAGTTCTTCGATCCGGGTGCGCATCGCCTCCAGGTCCAAGACGGCGGTGACGCTCGCCAGGGTCGCCGCGAGGTCCTTGATCTTCTCTGCTGGGTCCAGTTCTGCCACGGACCCCAGTGTAGGCCCCCTGCCCGCGGGGGCCGCCACCGTGAACGCGACCACCCGTGAACGCGGCCGGGGCCGCCCCGAAGGACGGCCCCGGCCCGTCGGCCGCGAGGGTGCCCGGCGGGGTTCTGGAGGCCCG
>NZ_JBJJBV010000321.1:0-6847 GCF_045446735.1 Nocardiopsis protaetiae | reverse complement strand
GATTGGAACCGACGAATCCCATGACCAGCACGACCAGCAGCGGCACGCGCGGGAGGGTCCGCCGCGCCCTGCGCTCCCTCACCGCCTACGCGGGTGTGGCGGCACTGGGCGGTGCGCTCGCCGTGGCGAGCGCCCCCACCGCCTCCGCGGACGAGGTCCTCCAGCTCTCCGGCGGCTCCGCCACCTGGGGTGTCAAGCAGTCCTTCCGCAACTACGTGGGCAGCCCGATCGCGGGCGGCGGCTACGTGGCCGACAACGGCGCGACCAAGCTCGCCAACGGCCTGATCGACTTCCCCACGGCGGGCGGCGCGGTCTCCAAGGAGGACGCCTCCGGTGACGTGAGCTTCGCCGGGACCGTCGTCTTCACCGGTCACGACTACGGCCAGGGCCCGGTCCTGGAGGTCCGCCTGGCCGACCCGCGCGTGGTGTTCGAGGACGACACCGCCACGGTGTACGCCGACGTCACCAGCCGCGAGTTCAACGGCGCCACCCCCGCGCTGCCCCCGGGCGACCTGATCGAGTACGGCCAGGTCCCCGTCACCGAGCTGACCGGCGTCGAGGTCGACGTCGAGGGCGAGGACCTGGTCTTCACCTCCACCGGCGGCACCCTGCACGCCGACGCGGTCGAGCCGTTCGCCGGCTTCTACAGCGCCGGCGACCCGATGGACCCGCTGTCCTTCACCGCGGGCATCGACGAGGCCGGGGGCGGGAACCCCGACCCGGTGCACGACCCCAAGGTCACGGTCACCCCGACCACCGGCCTGGACGCCGAGGGCGACGTCGTCACCGTCTCGGGCACCGGCTTCCGTCCGGGCTCGGGCATCTACGTGGCGCTCACCGCGATCCCGCAGGCCGAGGACTCCTACCCGGCCCACTGGTACGGCTCGGGCGTGTGGCTGCGCGGTGACACCGCGCCGGGCGCGCAGGGCACCTTCAGCACCCCGCTCGACGTCGTGGGCGCCTTCAGCAAGGGCGGCAGCGACTACGACTGCCTCCAGACGCAGTGCTACGTGGCCGTCTTCAACGACCGCAACGACCTGGCCAACCGCGACCAGGACGTGTGGACGCCGATCACCTTCGCCGCCGACGAGGAGCCGACCGAGGAGCCCACGGAGCAGCCGACCGACCCGACCGACCCCGAGGGTCCGCTGACGGTCCACAACGGCCGCGCCGACTGGGGCGTGCGGGAGTCCTTCCGCAACTACATCGTGGGCAACATCTCCAAGGGCACCATCGAGACCAAGGACGGCGCGAGCCGTAACGACGACGGCACCTTCGCGTTCACCAACGGCTCGGGCGAGGTGGACCTGAGCGAGGCCACCGCCGAGATCTCCTTCGAGGGCACCGTCCTGTTCCAGGGCCACGTCTACGGCGACGCCGACCCGCTGCTGTACATGACGGTCAAGAACCCGCGCGTGGTCATCGACGGCGCCGAGGGCACCCTGTACGCCGACATCGTCAGCAAGTCGCTGGCCAACGCCGAGCTGGTCACCTACGACGACGTCGCGTTCGCCGACCTCGACCTGTCGGGTGTGCAGTACGACCTGACCGAGGGCGTGCTCGGCTGGGAGCCGATCCCGGCGACCCTGACCGCCGACGGCGTGCCCGCCTTCGCGGACTTCTACGCCCAGGGCGAGCAGCTCGACCCGATCACGCTGACCGTCAGCGTCGACGAGGACGTCAAGGTCCCCGGTGGCGGTGACGGCGGCAACGGCGGCAACCCCGGCGGCGGTGACCCCGGTGACGGCGACGGGGGCACCAAGCCCGGCCTGCCGAACACCGGTGTCGCCCTGGCCGGCCTGCTCGCGGCCGCCGCGGTGGCCGTCGGCGCCGGCGGCGTGGCCGTGGCCGCGTCCCGCCGCCGCCCGGCCGCCGAGGCCGGTGCCGACGACGAGACCGCCGAGGTCTAGTCACCCGGTAGTGCATGACGCGGCGAGGGCGCCCGGCAGGGTTCTGGAGGCCTGAAGTGAACGTCTTCGAGGAGAAGGCCCGTCGGCCGCAGACCGTCCTTTGAGGGTGGTGGCGGGCGACGGGTGGGCGAGGATGTTCACGTAGGGCCGAAGGTTCCTGCCCATGGGGGCGCCCTCGCACGGCCCGAAGCGAGCACGACGAGGGCCCCTTGGATCCGGATGGATCCAAGGGGCCCCTCGTGTCCCGGAGACGGCCGGGGTCAGGCCATCATCTCTTCGTAGATCTTCTTGCACTCGGGGCAGACCGGGAACTTCTTCGGGTCCCGGTTGGGCACCCAGACCTTGCCGCACAGGGCGATCACGGGGTTGCCGGTGACGGCGCTCTCCGTGATCTTGTCCTTCTGGACGTAGTGGGAGAACCGCTCGCGGTCCCCGCCATCGTGCGAAGTGTCCGGCTTGGTCTCACTGTCCGGCAGGACCTTGTTGAGGACGTCCATCGACATCGTTCTCACCTTTCGAAGTCTGCGTTCCACGGTATAGCGTGCCGCGTCCCGGCCCGCCCTCAGTTCATGGTGGGGTCGTCCGGGTAGGTGGACAGCATCGCGAGGTCGCCGCCCTGGCGGCGCAGCACCCGCGACCACAACCCCTCGGGGTCGGTGGTGAACACGTCGGCCGCGACCGCGTCCAGGACGTACCACGCCCCCTCCTCGATCTCCCCGGCGAGCTGCCCGGCGCTCCACCCGGCGTACCCGGCGAAGACGCGGAACCCGCCCAGGGCGGTGCCCGGTACCGGCGCGGGGTTGTCCAGGTCGACCACGCCGATACCCGTCAAACCCGAGGCGGGGTCCAATCCTTCCAGGGGGGACCAGCCGGGCGGCGGCCCGTCCGGGCCCCGCGCTCCCAGCGCGATGCCCGAGCCGGTGCCGACCGGGCCGCCGGAGAACATCACGGCGGGCTCGCTGGCCAGGGCGCCCCAGTCGATGACCACGTCGGCCACGGGCAGGCCCAGGGGACGGTTGAGGATCACCCCGAGGGTGCCCTCGGGGGTGTCGTCCACGACGAACACCACCGAGCGGCGGAAGGAGTCCTCCTGGAGCACCGGGGCGGCCACCAGGAGCCGCCCGGTCATCGTCGGCTGGTCCATGCCACACCCCATACCCCGGAACGGGACCCGGACCCGTGCCCGGTCCCCGTTCCGGAAGGGTACGTCAGCCGCGATCGCGGTCGGTCTTCTGGCCCCGCTGGGCGACCTCGCGGACGGCGGTGGCCACGTGCGTGGACAGGTCGGCGTGAAACACGCTCGGGATGATGTAGTTGGGGCCGAGCTCGTCCTCGGTGACCACGTCGGCCAGGGCCTCGGCGGCGGCGACCATCATGTCGGAGGTGACGTGGTGGCTCTGGGCGTCGAGCAGGCCGCGGAAGAACCCGGGGAAGACCAGCACGTTGTTGATCTGGTTGGGGTGGTCGCTGCGGCCGGTGGCGACGACGGCGGCGTGCAGGCGGGCCACGTCCGGGTCGACCTCGGGGTCGGGGTTGGCCAGCGCGAAGATGATCGCGTCGTCGTTCATCTCGGCGATGTCCTCGCCGGTCAGCAGGTTGGGCGCGGAGACGCCGATGAAGACGTCGGCCCCGGTCACGGCGCCCTTGAGGTCGCCGGAGTAGCCGCCCTGGTTGGTGTTCTCCGCGATCCAGCGCAGGTTGGGGTCCATGTCCTCGCCGCGCCCGGCGTGCACGGCGCCGTGGATGTCGCTGACGATGACGTCGCGGGCCCCGGCGTGCATGAGCAGCTTGAGGATGGCGGTCCCGGCCGCGCCCGCGCCGGACATGGCGATGCGGACCTCGCCCAGCTTCTTGCCGACGACGCGCAGGGCGTTGCGCAGGGCGGCGAGCACGACGATGGCGGTTCCGTGCTGGTCGTCGTGGAAGACGGGGATGTCGAGCAGTTCGCGCAGGCGGGCCTCGACCTCGAAGCAGCGGGGCGCGGAGATGTCCTCCAGGTTGATGCCGCCGAAGCCGGGGGCGATCAGCTGGACGGTGCGGACGATCTCGTCGACGTCCTGGGTGTCCAGGGCGATGGGCCAGGCGTCGATGTCGGCGAAGCGTTTGAAGAGGGCGGCCTTGCCCTCCATGACGGGCATGGCGGCCTCGGGGCCGATGTTGCCCAGGCCCAGGACGGCGGAGCCGTCGGTGACGACGGCGACGCTGTTGCGCTTGATGGTGAGGCGGCGGGCGTCGTCCTTGTTGGCGGCGATGGCCTGGGAGACGCGGGCGACTCCGGGGGTGTAGGCCATCGAGAGCTCGTCGCGGTTGCGCAGCGGCACCTTGGACTTCATCTCGATCTTGCCGCCCAGGTGCATGAGGAAGGTCCGGTCGCTGACCTTGTGCACGGTGACGCCCTCGACGGCGCCCAGGGCGTCGACGATGGCCTGGGCGTGCTCGGTGTCGCGGGCGGCGCAGGTGACGTCGATGCGGATGCGCTCGTGTCCGGCGGCGGCCACGTCCAGCGCGGTGATCATGCCGCCCACGCGCTCGACCGCGTTGGTGAGACCACCCACGGCCGTGCTCCCCGCGTCCAGTTCGAGGCGGACGGTGATGGAATACGAAACGCTGGGAAGGGTGGCCACGTAGTGCTCCTCGGGTGGTGCCGGTGCTTCTGTGTCCGGACGTGCGGACGTCCCCGGGCGCGGCGCCGTTGATGCGCGGCGGGGCATCGGATGTGCGCGGTGCCTCCCGGGGGCGGCACCGCTGCGGACCCCGGTTCGCGGTCAGGGGGCTCGCGACTCGGGTCGCCTCACCCTACCCGAGTCAAGCCACCGGAGTCAGCACAAGCCGACATTTGTCGCTTCCGTGAAAAACCGATGAATTTCCCACCGGCGTTGATGGGATGACGGGATGGAATCACCGGCTGGTCCCACGGGTGCACCACGGTAACGCCGGGGGGTCAGCCGGTCTTCCCCGAGGCCCGGTCGCGGGCCGCCCGGACGATGACGTCGGCGCACGCCCCCGCCGAGAGGACGGTGCCGTCGAGCACCATGTGGTAGTGCCGCGGCGAGGCGGCGTCGGTGCGGTAGAAGCGGCGGACGTAGGCGGCCCGGGCGCGGTCGTTGTCGTCGCGGATGCGCGCAGTGGGAGGAGCTGCGCCGAAGGCGTCCGTTGAGGGTGGTGGCGGGCGACGAGTGGAAGGGGCCGCCGTGTCCCCGACCCCGCCAGAGGCCCCCGACTCCCACTGTTCGCGGGCCCGCTCCAGCCGCGCCTCGGGAGCGCCGTCGAGCCGGACGTGCAGGGCGGTGGGGTGGTCGGCCAGGACGATGGCCCCGGCCCGGCCCAGGACGACCCCGCCGGTGTGGGCGACCTCACCGATGACCTGTTCGGTGTGCTCGACGAACTCGTGGTCGTAGAGCAGCCGTCCCTCGTCGTTGACGGTGCCGACGAAGGCGGTGTCGACGCTGCCCAGGGTGACGGTGGGCAGGCGCACGGCCCCGGTGAGGAGGCGTTCGAGCCCGCCGGGCGAGCGGTCGTCGTGCTGGAGGGCCTCGTCGAGGGAGCAGCCGATCCGCCCGGCGACGGCGCTGGGCACCGCCCGGTCCAGGAAGACCACTCCCAGGGCGGCGGCGACCGCGGGGCCGACGACGGCGCCGCCCGCGCCGTAGGTCGCCGAGATGGTGACGACAGGGCGGGGTCGTTCGCTGCTCATGGGACACCTGCCGGGAGGACCGGGCGGGCCGGGAGGCTCGCGGTGGCAGGGTTGTACCCGCCACCGGTCGCCCCTATCCTCCCGGCCCGAAAACCGGGAAAGAAGGGGTGGTTTTACCGCTTTGTCCGGGTACCGGTGGGCAATGTTTCCGATTTCCGCACAGCGATATCTTCACGGCGACCGATTTCGCCGCTCTCCCCTCCCTGTATCCCCCTCTAGAACAGGGCGGAGGTGAGCCGCCGGCGCGCCGAGGCCACCGCCTTGTCGCCCGGGGGCAGCAGGTCGAACAGCTCCAGCAGCCGGGCGCGCACCGCGTCCCGCTCCTCGTCCGCGGTCCGCTTGACCAGCCCGATGAGCCGGTCGAAGGCGTCCTCGAACTTGCCGCCGTACATGTCCAGGTCGGCGACGGCCAGCTGGGACTCCACGTCCTGCGCGTCGTCGGCGGCGGCCTTGCGCACGGCGTTCATGTCCACCGCGCGCAGCCGCCGGACCAGCCGGACCTGGGCGAGCTTGCTCCTGGACTCGGTGTCCTTGGGGTCGCCCTCGACCGCCTTGGCGTAGATCGCCTCGGCCGTGTCGAAGTCCTCCCGGTCCAGGGCCTCCTGCGCCTCGGCGTCGATGGGCCGCAGGTCCGTGTCCGGTGCGAGGCTCTCGGCCTGCTCCGGGCCGCCCTCGCCGAACAGGGTGCCGGGGTGGCCGGGCGGCAGGGCGCCCTGCTCCTTGAGCGCGGCGAAGGCCTCGGTCAGCCAGGCGGTGAGCTGGTCCTCGGGGACCGGGCCCGCCGGGCCGGGCAGGAGCTGGCCCTGCACGACGACGATGATCATCGGGGTGGTCGGCACCCGCAGCGCCTGCACGAGCTGGGGGCTGGCCTCGCCGTCGACCTTGGCGAGGAACCAGTTGCCGCCGGAGGCCGCGGAGAGCTTGTCCAGGGCGTTCTCGACCTGCTTGGACTGCTCGGACCAGCCGGCGAGGACGGCCAGGACCACCGGGGCGGCCATGGACCGCTCCAGGACCTGGGCCTGGAAGTTGCCCTCGTCGACGTTCACGGCGTAAGGGTTGGATCGACCCGCCGACTCGGCGGCGCGCTGCTTGGCCTCACGTTCCATGGCCGCCTTGCGCGCACCGAGGTCGACGGCACTGTTCGGGGAAAAGTCCGAAGGCTGCATGTGTCCATCCTGCCGTATGCGCGGAAAGGACGCGGACCGAGAACCGGTCCGCGTCCCCTCGTCGGCGGGCTCAGAAG
>NZ_JBJJBV010000320.1:0-6871 GCF_045446735.1 Nocardiopsis protaetiae | reverse complement strand
GGGGCCCGCCGCGGTATCGCGGCGGGCCCCGTCGTCGTTGTGTCCACGTCCCCGGTGAGCCGTGCGCCCGCTTCCGGAGCGAGCCGGGGGCGCTCTCCGGCGGCCCTGTTCCCCGGTGGCGTCGCTTCCCCGTGGTGCCCGGGCTACTCCCCGGTGGTGCCGTCGGCGAGCTCGCGCAGCAGGTCCAGGTGCCCGTTGTGCCGGGCCGTCTCCTCGATCATGTGCACCAGCACCCAGCGCAGCGTCGTGGCGTCCTCGCCCTCGCGCACGTTCAGGGCCTCGGTGTCCAGTTCCAGCTCCGCGGTGATCTCCCGGGAGCGCTCGCACTGCATCTCGTACTCTTCGAGCAGCGTCCCCAGCGGCACCTCGTTGCCGCGTCGCCACTCGGCGTCCGGATCCTCGGGGGTCGCGTACCCGCCCTCGGGCAGCCCCAGCAGGATCCACTCGAACCAGGCGTGCTCCACCCAGCGTAGGTGGGACACGATCGCGCCCACGCTCATCAGCGGCGAGGTGGGCAGGGGGGTGGCCGTCGCGTGTTCGGCGGCGATGCCCGCGCACTTGGCGTGGACGGTGGCGCGGTGCCAGTTCAGCCAGGTGGTGAGCATGGTGCGCTCGTCGGCGTCCATCGGGGGGTCGATACGGTCGGGCGCGGCCGGGAGGGTCTCTTCGGTCATGCCCCCATCATGGCCGTCCCCGCCGACACTCTCCACGTGCTTTTCCGCTCCCGTGCGTCCGGTGTGTCCGGTGCGTTCTGCGCGCGCCGCCGTCATTCCCCGGTGGTGCCGTCGGCGAGCTCGCGCAGGACGTCCAGGTGCCCGTTGTGCCGGGCGGTCTCCTCGATCATGTGCACCAGCACCCAGCGCAGGGTGGTGCGCCCCCGGGAGCCCAGGACCTTGCGTGAGGACGACCCGAGTTCGAGTTTGGCCGTGATCTCCCGCGACCGGGCGCATTGCGCCTCGTACTCCTCCAACAGGACCCCCAGGGGCACCTCGGACCCCAGACGCCACTCGCCGTCGGGGTCCTCCGCGCTATAGGGGGCGAGGTCGGGCTGGTCCAGCATCGCGCTCTCGAACCAGAACGCCTCCACCCAGCGCAGGTGGGACACCACACCGCCCACGGTCATCAGCGGGGAGGTCGGCAGCGGTGCGGCCGAGGACAGGGCCGGGTCCAGACCGACACACTTGGCGTGGACGGTGGCGCGGTGCCAGTCCAGCCAGGTGGTGAGCATGGTGCGCTCGTCGGCGGCCATCGGGGGGTCGACACGGGCGGTCAGGGGGAGGTGCAGAGTGCTGTTGTTGTCGCTCATGCCGGTATTCTCCCTTCCGGTCATGCCGCCGAGCCACAGGTTTTCCGTGGTGAGGGTACGAGGGCGAGGAGAAGACCGCTGATGGACGACCGGAACGGCGCGGACGCGCCGCGTGGGCCGCGACCTCTGGCCGTGAGCGCCTGGGTGTTCGGGGCGCTGGCCGCGGCCGGTGCGCTGCTCGGTCCGGTCTGGTGGCTCCTGGCCCCGGACCGGGCGCGGGGCACGGCCCTGGGCGAGGGCGAGGTCTTCACCGGCACCAGCGAGGCCCTGTTCGCGGGGGAGGGGACGTTCGTCCTCGTCACCGCGCTGGCCGGGCTCTTCAGCGGCTACATCGTCTACATGGTGCAGTTCCCGCTGTCCCGCAGGCACCCGCGCGACCTGCGCCTGTGGTGCCTGGTCGCGGGGTTCCTGGGCTCCGTGGCCGCGACCCTGCTCACCTGGCGGGTCGGCATGCTGCTGGACGGGCCCCTGCACACGGCGCTGGCGCAGGCGCAGGCCGGGGACGAGGTCACCGTGGGGCTGCACCTGGACGCGACGGCGTTCCTGGTCGCCTGGCCCTTCGTGTTCGTGCTCCAGTACGCGCTGCTCGACCTGATCAGCATGATCCGCCGGGACCTGCCGGGCGTGCCGTGGACCGTCCGGGCCGCGGAGGACACCGCGCCCGGCGCGGTCGCCCCCGACGCCACTGACGCCCCCGGAGCCCCCGACGCCCCCGGAACCCTCGACGCGCCGGGGTCCGGCCCCTCCCCGGTGGGGGAGGGGCCGGACCCGCTGACCCGCTGACCCGCTGACCCGTCGGCGCAACGGCCCCTGTCGGGGCCGGCCCGGTCAGATCGTCTGGACGCTGTCCTCGTACATGCCGTCCAGGACGTCCTGGTACTTGCTCTCCACCGCCCGGCGCCGCATCTTCAGGCTCGGCGTGATCTCGCCGCCCTCCACGGTCAGGTCGTTGGGCAGGATGGCGAACTTCTTGACGGTCTCGTGCCGGGGCAGGTCCTTGTTGAGCTCGTCGATGGCCTCCTGGACCATCGCGCGCACCTTCGGCTCCTTGGTGAGCCCGGCGTAGTCGAGGGCGCCCAGCTCGTTCTCCTGAGCCCAGGTCGCGATGGCCTCGGGGTCCAGCGCGACCAGCGCCACCACGTAGGACCGGCGGTCGCCGTGCACCACCAGGTTGCTGACGTAGGGGCACAGCGCCTTGAAGCGGCTCTCCAGGTGCTGGGGCGCCACGTACTTGCCGTTGGCGGTCTTGATCAGCTCCTTCTTGCGGTCGGTGATCCGCAGCCGGCCGTCCTCCAGGACGCCGATGTCGCCGGTGGCGAACCAGCCGTCCTGGTCGATGACCTCCTCGGTGGCCCCCGACAGGTTGTGGTAGCCGCGCATGACGCCGCCGCCGCGCAGCAGGATCTCGCCGTCCTCGGCGATCTTCACCTCGGTGCCGGGCATCGGCATGCCCACCGTGCCGAACTTGATGCGGCCGGGCCGGTTGAGGAAGGACCCCGCGCTGGTCTCGGTGAGGCCGTAGCCCTCCAGGATGACGATCCCGGCCCCGTAGAAGAACCGGCCGATCTCGGGGGCCAGCGGGGCGCTGCCGGAGATGAAGAACTTGAGCCGGTCGCCGAAGCGGGCGCGCAGCTTGGAGAAGACGAGCCTGTCGGCCACCTTGTGCTGGAGGGCCAGGGCGCCGGTGGGCTCCTTGCCGTCCTCCTTGAGCCGGGCCACCCGGTCGCCCACGCCCACGGCCCACTTGAAGATGCGGAACTTGGCGGCGCCGCCCTCCTTGGCCTGCATGACGACCCGGTTGTACACCTTCTCGAAGATGCGGGGGGCGGCCGCCATGAAGGTCGGCCGGACCACGGACAGGTTGTCGACGATCTTGTCGACCCGCCCGTCCACGGCGGTGGTGAAGCCCAGCTGCAACTGGTTGACCTGCATGAGCTTGCCGAACACGTGCGACAGCGGCAGCCACAGGTACTGCACGTCGTCGGGGCCGAGCAGCTCCCAGCCCTGGCCGCGCAGTTCGTCGTCCAGGTCCTGGAGCGCCTTGGACTCGTACAGCCAGTTGGCGTGGTCGAGGCGAACGCCCTTGGGGCGGCCGGTGCTGCCGGAGGTGTAGATGAGGGTGGCGAGGTGGTCGGGCGCGACGGCCTTGACGAGCTCGTCGAACAGCTCGGGCCTCTCCCCGTGCAGTTCGGCGCCCTGGGCGGACAGCTCGTCGAGGGTGATGACCCAGCCGTCGTGGCCGCCCTCGCCGTCGAAGACGACGACCTTGGACACGCCGGGGATCTGCGCCCGCTGGTCGACCAGCTTGGCGACCTGCTCGGCGTTCTCGGCGAAGACCACCATGCTGCCGGAGTCGGAGATGATGTACGCCGAGTCGGCGGCGGTGGAGGACGGGTAGACGGTGGTGGAGGCGCCGCCCGCGCACAGGATCGCCAGGTCGGCCAGGATCCATTCGATCCTGGTGGAGGCGGCGATGGCGCAGCGCGCCTGGGAGGTGACCCCGAGGGCGTGCAGGCCCAGGGCCAGGTCGCGGACCCGGTCGCGGGTCTGCGCCCAGGTCAGGGTCTCCCAGGTCTCGGGAGCACCGGTGGTGTTGGGAACGGGGTAGGTGAACGCCGTCGTGTCGCCGCTTTGGGCCACACGGGAGGCGAACATGTCCGGAACCGACGAGAAGGGGGATGAAGTGTTACCCATGTCACAAAGCTACCCCTGGGTAGTGGGGGCGGCAACAGCCGATGTCCCCTTGTGACCGGGCTCGTGTCCCCGTATTCCCGTTTTCCCCGATGGATACGCGGTTCTCGTCCCGTTCCCGCCCCGTTCCCCCGCGGCCGCTCCCGCGCCGCCCCGTTCCCCGGCCGTCCCCGTCCCCGTCCCCGTCTCCCGGTCTCTCGGCCGTCCCCGTCCCCACCGCCGCGCCGGGTCAGGCCGCACCGATGGGCGCCACGACCGCCTCGGTGAGCGTGATGAGGTCGGCGGGCGCCAGCTCCATCTGGAGGCCGCGCCGCCCCGCCGACACGTACACCGTCCGCTGCTCCCGCGCGGACGCGTCGACGACCGTGCGCAGCCGCTTGCGCTGGCCCAGCGGGCTGATCCCGCCGCGCACGTACCCGGTGACCTTCTCCGCCTTGGCCGGGTCGGCCATCACCGCCTTCTTCCCGCCCACGGCGGCCGCCAGCGCCTTGAGGTCCAGCGAGGTGCTCACCGGCACCACCCCCACCGTCATGACCCCGTCCACCTCGGCCAGCAGCGTCTTGAACACCTGCTCGTGGGGGATGCCGAGCGCGTCGGCGGCGTCCGTGCCGTAGGAGTGGCCGTCCCCGCCCGCCGCCTCGTACGGGTGCAGGGTGTAGGTGGTCTTGGTCCGCCCGGCCGCCACGGTGGCGGGCGTGGCCTTTCCGCTCATCGGTTCCCCGGTCCCTCGTCGAAGGCGCGCCCGGCTCCCGGGCACCTGGTCTGTACGGCAGGCTAACGAATCCCGTGCCGTGCGGCGCCCCGGATCGCAGGGACGAAAGTCCTCGTGGGAGCGGTGCGCGGCCGGGGAGCGGGGCCGTCAGTTGAAGGAGACCCCGTTGTTGAGGAACGGCCCGGCGGGCAGCGTGTTGAGGGTCGGGGTGTGCACGATCCGGTTCTCCCGGCGCAGGAACCGGGCCAGCACCGCCAGCCGGGTCGCCGCGTCCTCGGCCTCCAGCAGCCGCTGCTTCTCGGCCTGGTCGAGCACGACCGCCTCGGACAGCGCGTACGACAGCGGGATGGGGTCCTTGGGCGGGTCCACGAACGTCCCCGGGCTCAGCCCGGCCGCGGACAGCCGCTCCCGGTAGACCTCGAACAGGGCGCGCACCCGCTCGGCGTGTTCGTCGACGTCGGGTCCGGCCGCCTCGGGCAGGAACGCCACCGACGCGGTGGGGTAGACGTCGGAGGAGGAGGCGTCCACCTCCGACAGGTCCTCGATGGTGAACCGGGTGCCGCCCTCCACCACCAGGTCGTAGCGGCCGTCGTCGTAGGTGCGCACGTTGCGCACCAGGGCGGTGCAGCCGGTGCCGCTCACCCGGGGCAGCCGGACGTCGCCGCCCAGGGTGGGGGCCCCGACGGGGGTCTCGGTGGTCTGCGCGGAGGACGTGGCCGCCACCTCGTGCCCGAGCTCGATCCACACCACCCCGAAGCGGCGGGGCGAGCGGTCGCGCCCGGCGAGCTCGCCGCGGGTGAGGGTGGGGCCGAGCAGTTCGGAGACCAGCCGCCGGTAGCGCGGCTCGAAGACGTGCAGGGGGACGTTCACACCGGGGAACAGAACGGTGTTCAACGGAAAGATCGGCAGAGCCTGGGCCATGGCCCCAGTATGCCTTTCGTCACGGCCGCACGGGTTCGGACACCCGCGAGGGGCGCCCGGTCGGAACCGGGCGCCCCTCGAAGCAGCGGGTCAACGAACCGGAGCGGCGGAGAATTCCCCCTAGGAAACGGCGGGGCCGGCGGTGGCGGGCGCGCTCTGGCTGCCGTTGTCCTCGCTGGGCATGTCGCGGGCCACGAAGGTCTCCACGTCGAACAGATTCCCGTTGGAGCGGTCCACCACGTTCAGCAGGGTGGACATCTTGGCGATCTCCTCCACCTGCTCCTGGATGAACCACTGGAGGAACTGCTCGCCGGTGTAGTCGTCCTCGTCGCGGGCGACCTTGGCCAGGCGCTGGAACTGGTCGGAGACCTCGCGCTCCTGGCGCAGGGCCAGGGCGACCAGGTCGCGCGGCGCGGCGAAGTCGGTCTCGATCTCGTCCACGCCCTGGAGGGCGAAGTCGACGTCGCGGTCGATGAGGTAGCGCACCAGCATCATGGCGTGGTCGCGCTCCTCCAGGGACTGCTCGTAGAAGACCCGCGCCAGCTGGGGAAGGTCCTGGGTGTCGAACCAGGTGGCCAGGGCCACGTACTGGTGGGAGGCGGTGAACTCGTGCCGCACCTGGTCGACGAGGAGGCGGTGGAACTTGGAAAGACCGCTATCGCTGCTCTTGTTCGAAGTCATGCCCCTACAATAACCCATGTAAAGCCATTCTTGAAAATCACCGAAACGCCGAAGAATTCGTTAGGCAAGCCTTTCCAAGCCTTTCTGGGACTCGTTTAGGTTAGGTATGCCAAAGTAAGGTGAAACTTATTCCGCGTTTTCGTTCCCGCTGGTGGCGAATATCCCGGAGGGCGCCGCTCGCCCCATCGGCGCCGATGTGGTGTCCACCATCCGGACGCCGCAGCCCACCGCTCGGGCATCGCCCTCTAGACTGTGGGCGTGATCAGTCGAATCGACCTCCGAGGCAGCCAGGACGACCCCCGCGACGCCCTCCCGCGCGCGGCCATGGACGTGGCGGACGCCGCCGAGCGCGTGCGCCCCCTGTGCGAGGACGTCCGCCATCGCGGTGTCGAGGCGCTGATCGAGATCACCGAGCGCTTCGACGGGGTCCGGCTCACCGACATCCGCGTCCCCAAGGACGCGATCGACGCCGCCCTGGCCGACCTCGACCCGGCCGTGCGCGCCGCGCTGGAGGAGTCCATCCGCCGCGCCCGCAAGGTCCACCGCGACCAGCGCCGCAC
>NZ_JBJJBV010000032.1:0-37998 GCF_045446735.1 Nocardiopsis protaetiae | reverse complement strand
GGCGGCCCCTCCCGGCGCTTGGGCGGCTTGGGCGGCCACCCCGGCGGGTTGACCACACCGTCCTCGTGGCAGCGGACGCATTCCATCGCCGCGGCCAGGTCCGGATTGGGCCTGTGGAACCGTGGTTGTTGGACCTGGCCGGCGGGGGCTGTCCCCGCGGCCTCGTTGTGCTGCGTCATGGCAAGGAGACTAGCGGTATTCGCGGCCCGGGGGGCCGTTGTCGACAGGAATCCCGGGGGTCACCCGTATTCCGAATAACCGCCCCGCGGGGCCGGGACATCCGGTATAGGACACCGGTCGCGCCGGTGGTGCGGGGCCGGGTCACGGGTGCGCGCCCTCCCCCTGCGGGCACCACCCCCGGTAGGGGCAGGTCCGGCAGGCCGGTCCGGGCGCGGGGGCGTGCGCCCGGTCCCGGTGCCAGGGGGCGGCCAGGATGCGGACGGTGTGCTCGGCGGCCGCCAGGACCGGTGGCGAGGCGGGGTCGATGACGTCGACGCGGGCGCCGTCGGGGGTCAGGACCTCCACCTCCACCGCCGGTTCGGGGCCGGCGGTGATCACCCCGGCGGCGAAGAACAGCACGCCCAGGGCGGCGCGCGGCTCCGCCGCGAAGAGGGCGGGGCCGGCCTTCGGGGGCGGCCCGTCCTCCGCGATGAGCACACTGCGGTGGACCCAGGAGCCGCGCCGGTGGTGCAGGACGTCGGTGCGGTACACCACCAGCACGTCGGCGTCGGTGTCGTCGGCGGTCAGGGTGGCCCCGGAGCGCACGTGGTCGCCCGCGGGCAGGTCACGCAGCGGGCACACGGGGATGTGGGCGGCGAGCATGGCCGTGGCCCGCAGGGCCCGCTCGCCGGACAGCCGCCGCCCGGCGCACGACCACCGCGCGGGGTCCACCGGCAGGTCGGCGGGCTCGCAGGCCCGCCGCGGCAGCCGCTCGTGCGCCCGCTCCAACCAGGCCCGCACCGCCCCCGCCACCACCCCGTCCCCCACCGGCAACGACACCACCGCCCGCTCGGCCCGGGGTCCCGCGCACGCGCAGGACCCCGCCCCGTCTTTGGAAGGTCCCCCGCACCCACAGACCGGCGCCCCGCCGCCGGACATCGGCGGTGCGGCCGTCCTGGGCGCCCGGGTGCCGGATGCGGCCTCCGCCGACCGCGTGTCCCCGGTCGCCGACACGGCCGTCCCCGCCGACACGGGTGCCCCGGTGGCCGACGCGGCCCCCGCCGGATGTCCGGGCACCTCCGCGGCCGGGACCGCCGCGGGCGGCGCGAGGGCGCCGACGCCGGACGCGGTCCCGGACGCACGCGTGTGCCCGGCGGCTTCCTCGGCCGTCCTCGCCGCTGTGGACGGGCCGGGGTGGCCGACAGGGGCGGTTCCTGCCGCTCGTGTGCGCTCGGTGGTTTGTCCGATCCTCCGCGATGCCGCGGCCGCTGTGGATGGGTCGGAGGCTTCGGCGGTGGGTGCGGCCTTGGAGGCGCATGTGCGTTCGGCGGAGCTCCGCGGCGGTGCGGGGGCGGCACCGGGCGCTGGCGTGGGCGTGGCGGGGTGGTGCGGTGTGCGTGGGGCGGCGGGCACCTGCGGGGACGTGGGGGACGGGGGCAGGCCGAGGGTGTGGAAGTGGGCGCGGGCCGGGCAGAGGGCGTGTTCGCGGGCGGTGGACGGCGACCAGGAGCGGCGTTCCGGGGACGGGGGCAGGCCCAGCAGGCCCGGGGTGCGGGACAGGCGGCCGCAGCCGCTGCGGATACCGCAGTCCAGGCAGTCCGCGCCCGGGGCGCGGGCGCCGCCGACCAGGGCGGTGCGCAGCCCCTCGCGGCCGCGCTCCGCGAACAGCCGCTCGGCGTCGTCCGCGGTGCCGGCGAACCGGACCTCCGTGGCGCCGTCCAGGCACGACACGTGGACCACCCGCAACCGCTCGGGCGGGCCGTCGCGGCGGCGCATCGGGTACGGGGCGCCGCCGTGGTAGCGCCCCGGGGCCGCGGCGTAGGCCTCCCGGTCGACCGGCGCCCCCGTGGCCAGCACGTACGCGGCGACCGCGACATTCGCGTCGGGGGGAGCCCAGCGCACCCGGCCCGGCACCGGGACCCACAGCTCGCGGCTCGTGCCGTGGGTGTAGCAGCGGCCCGTGGCGCGCACCTCGTAGGGGCGGCGGTGCCCGGATCCGCGTTCGGGCATGTACTGGCGGACCCGGAAGTCGGGGACGGGCGTGAGCCGCGCGGTCGCCGCCAGGTGGGTGCGGGCGGCGTGGCGCACCCAGCGGCGCACCCCCTCGTGCACCGGCGGCACCCGCTCGCCCAGGACGGTGACCGGCGGCCGCCCCGGCGGGGGCGGGTGCGCGCAGGCCTTCTCCAGCGGCCAGCCCCGGTGCTCGACCAGGTCCAGGACGGCGTTCAGGACGGCGGCGGGCACCTCCCGGGGCCGGTGGCGGGCGGGTCCCAGGGAGAGGTCCGCCCGCACCCGGCGGTGCGCCGGGCAGCCGCCGCGGGGGAGGACGGCGGTGTCGCTGAGGAGGCGGACGACGGGAGGGTGACCGGTGTCGGTGGTCATGTGCGGCACCTTCCGGAGGGGCTTTTTGAAAATGGTGGCACGGCCGGCCGGATCGTGCCGGAGGGCTGTGGATAACCTTTTCGGTCGCGTTCGCGGGCGAATCTCGGGACGGCCCGGATCGGAAATCCCCTTCCGGTTCGGGTATTCGCGGATATGCCGCCACCTGCGCCGATGTTCTCGGAGAGGGGCGTGCGGGTGCCCCTCTTGCCAGAAATCCCCCCGCGGCCCGCGGCGCCTGCCCACACTGGAGCGCATGCGCCAACAGCACATCGTCGAGGGTTTCTGGTTCAACGACCGGCTCTACATATGGGCGCTGGACACCACCCCGTCCGCCGCCGCCCACCACCGCCGTGTGCCGCTCCACCCCCGCGCCCTGCCCCCGGAGGACCTGGGGCCGTGCGCGGGCGGGCTGGGTTCGGACGAACCCCGTGTCGCGGTACTGCACCTGCCCGACCTCCCGGGCGGCGACCCCGCCCCGCACCCGTGGTCGGTGCCGGTGCGCGAGCTGGGCCCCGCGGCGGCCCTGCGCCTGCTGTCCGGCCCCGCCGGTTCCACGGCCGGCGCGGGCCTGCGCCACCTGGCGGCGTTCGCCCGGGCCGCGCACGACCACGCCCGGGCCGGGTGCGTCGTCCCCGCCGTCCACCACGGGGACAGGATCGGCGTCCGCTGGCGCCCCGTCCTGGCCCCCGCCGGTCTGGCCTGGCTGAGGAACGCGGCGGCCGCGGCGCCGCCCCCGCTGCGCGCTCACCGCCGCCCCGACCCCGACCCCTCCCGGTCCGGCGCCGCGGTCGTCGCCGACCTGCTGGAGTGCCTGTGCTCGCTCACCGACGCTGCGGTGCGCGAACGGCTGGCGGACCGCTTTCCCGACGGCGGCGCCGACCTGCCGGCCGCCGCGGCCCCCACCCGGGAGTGGTTCGTGCGCGCGCACCGCGCCGCGGCCGGGGAGCGGTGCGTGGTCCGCCCGGTGCGCGCCCTGCGCAGAAACGCCCTGGTGGAACCGGGCGGCCGGCGATGACCTGGGGGTGCGCGCGGACGGTGGCGTCGTGGGGCCCGGTGGAGTGCGCCGCCGTCGGCTGGCTGGACGTGCGGCCCGGACTGGCGGCGGCCCGGGTGAGCCGCGGCCGCCGCCACCACTGGGTGACGGTGCGCCGCGCCGTGCTGCCCGGCCGCGTGCGCGAGCGGGTCCTCGCCGCGGTGGCCGCCGATCCCGGCCTGCGCGAGGAGGTGCTGCTGGGCCGGGCGCCCGCCGCCCTGGCCGAGGCGTTCGGCCGGGTCGAGCTCTTCCCCGCCGACCCGGCCGGGATCGACCTGTCCTGTTCGTGCCCGGCACGGGAGTGCGCGCACGGGCTGGAGGTGGTGGCGGCGATGGCCCGGGCCTTCGACACCGACCCCTACCTGCTGCTGGCCTGGTGCGGTCTGGAACGGTGGGAGCTGCTGCGGCGGCTGTCCCGCGGCGCGCTGGCGGTGCGCGTGGCGCCGCCGCCGGACTCGGCGTCGGCGTTCTGGGAGCGCGCGGACCCGCTCCCGCCGTGCCCGGTGTGGGCGGGGGATCCCGGCGGGCACCGGCCGGCCGGTGCGGGGACAGAGCCCTGGGCGGCCGCCCAGGCGTTCCTGCGCGGCGCGCCCGCGAACGCGTTCTGTGACGGCCGCAACCCCGCCACTGACGGGGATCCCCCGCCCGAAAAGGCGACACGGGCGATCCGAGCAGGGGATGAACCCACGTAAAAAGTCACTCACGGTGACGTTTTCGGCGTCTTGGGAGGCGCGGCGGACCCACACGCCTCCCCCTCCGATCATGTTGAATGACGACCATGATCGTGCGTCGAGTACTTCCCGATGAGATGAGCGCCGTCAGCGAGCTGCGGGTGATCGCCTATACGGCCGACGGACTGTTGGATGTCAACCCGGCCTACGTCGAGACGCTGCGGCTGCTGGGTGCCGACGGCGAGGGCGAGGTCCTGGTCGCCGAGGACGGCGGTCGCCTGTTGGGGACGATCATGTTCGAGCCCTGGTCGCCGCACAGCGAGGTCGCCCGGGGCGCGGACGAGGCGGAGGTGCGCGCGTTCGCGGTGGCGCCCCAGGCCCGGGGCCGGGGTGTGGGCCGGGCCCTGGTCAACGCGCTGGTGGAGCGGGCCCGCGAGGAGGGCGTCTCCCGGCTGCTGCTGTCCACCCAGCCGCAGATGCTCTCGGCCCAGTACGTCTACCGGGCCCGCGGGTTCGTCCGGGTGCCCGAACGCGACTGGTCGCCGCTGCCCGAGGTCACGCTGGAGACCTACGAGCTGGTGCTCAAGGACTGACCGGGCCCGGGCCGGAACGCTCCGGCCCCGGCCCCCGGCCGCCCCTCCGAGGCCTCCGGCCCCGGACACAGGCATGGGCACGGGCGGTCAGTCGGTGCGCGTCCGGCGGGCGGCCCGGGCCAGGTCCAGCCCCAGTTCCCCGTCGGCCAGACGGTCCAGGACGCCGTCGGCGGCCGGGTGGCCGGACGAGCGCACCGCACGGACGAAACGCGAGGCGTGCGGGGCCAGCCGCTCCCGGTCCGCGGCAGGCAGGGGCAGCCCCGCCTCCGCGAGCACGGCGTAGTCGTCCAGCAGCGCCCACGCGGTGACCGGCGAGGTCGGCGGTTCGGGGGTCCCCGGCCGCAGCCGCCGCACCCACCCGCCGAGCACCGGGTGGTGCACGTGGGCGCGCAGGGCGGCCTCCGGGTCCGCGCCCCGCTCGGCCAGCAGCCCGAAGACCCGCCTGCGCCGGTGCCAGGCCCGGGGTTCGGCGCAGGACTGGAGCAGTTCCGCGGCGACGGTGTCGATGTCGCGGCCCCGGGCCCACCGGCCCAGCAGGCCGTCGGTGTCCACCGGGCGGCCCTCCTCCAGCAGGGCCAGCACCTCGCGGGCGTCCATGTCGGCGATGGCGCGGGTCACCCGCACCGCGGCGCCCGCACGCTGCAGCTGGCGCACCATGAAGTGGTCGCCCAGCCGTGCGATGCGGAACCGTTCGCCGACGCGGTGCACCGCGTCGAGGTCGGCCAGCAGTTCCAGGGCGGCCCCCACCTGCTCCGGGCCGGTCCCGCCCCGGTCGCGGTAGGCGGCGGCCACCTGCGCGGCGGTGCGCTCCCGGCCCGACAGGAACAGGTCGGTGAGCACCAGCAGCGCGGCGGTGCCGTGCTCGGCGGCCATCGCGGGCAGCGCGTCGGCCCAGGCGTCGGCGACCGCCCCGGGCACCCCCGACGACCAGGCGTAGGCGGCGCGCCCGGTGAGGACACGGGTGTAGGTGGTGCGCAGCAGGCGGGCGGCACGGGCCACGGAGAACAGGTGGTCGATGTCGGCCGGGGACGTCTCCAGGTGCGCGGCGGCCGCCAGCACGTCCTCGGCGCACAGCGCGTCGCGGCCCTCGGGGTCGGGGCGCAGCACCCGGCCCCGGTCGATCCACACGGTCAGGCGGGCGGCGTCGGCCAGGGTGCGGCAGCGGCGCGCGGCGTCGTCCAGGTCCCCGGGTTCGGCGGGGGTGACCGGGCGCGGCGGCGCCTCCTCGAACCGGTCCGCCAGCACCGGCGCGGCCCCCGGGACGGCGGCGGGTCCGGTGTCGCACCACGGGGACAGGTCGACCTCCTCGACGGCGGCGCGCAGCCGCCGCGGGCTCTCGTCGGAGAGCAGGCCGCCCTGGTCGACCAGGTGGTCGCACCAGGTCAGCCAGGTCGAACGCAGGATGTCGGCGCCCTCATCCGCACCGCCGGACCCGCCGGCCCCGTCCGCGCCGCGCAGCCCGTCCAGGGGGTAGGCCCCGGCGCGCACGGCGCGCGCCACCTCCCGCACGTCGTCGACGCACCAGTCCCCGGGGTCGGGCGCCCCGAGGTCCTGGTGGGCGGTGAGCAGCAGGACCAGGGCGCCGGTGTCCGGGGCGGGTCCGGTGTCGGCGTCCCCCGCCCATTCGAGGCAGGCCCGCACCGCGGCGGCGACGCCCTGGGTCATCGCCCCCTCACCGAAAGTGGTGGTACTCACGGCTTCAGGCTAGCCGCGCAGGGCCCCCTCCGGGACGGGAACTCCGAAAACGCACCGGTCCCCGTGTACAGGGCGCGCGGATCGGGGCCCGCTCCCGCTCACCCGGCGAGGGAGAACCCCGGGTCGGCACTCACCCCCAGGTCGTCCACGTACCCGGTGATCCGCTCCACCGCCGCCCGGTACACCTCCCGGTCGTGCTCGGGCAGGTCGGGCGAGGCCAGCTCGTCGATCAGGTCCACCACGCGCAGCGGCCCCAGGGCGACCCAGGTCGGCCGCATCTCCAGCGCGGACGACTCCCACACCCCGGGCTCCACCTCGGTGAACTCCACCCGGGCCAGGACGCCTTCGCGGCGCGAGTCGATGGGCGGCGACGACTGCCCGGCCACCTGGTTGCCCAGCCCGTACACCACCCACTCGCCGTCGATCCGCTGCGCCGACTGCACCACGTGCGCGTGGTGGCCCAGGATCAGGTCGATGTCGGGAGAGGTGACCAGGTCGGACAGCTCCAGCTGGGTCTCGTCGGCCTGGTGCATGTACTCGGTGCCCCAGTGCATCGACAGCACCACGATCTGCGCGCCCCGCTCCCGCGCCAGCGCGGCCTCGGCGAGGATCGCCTCCTCGTCGATGAGGTCGGCCATCCACTCCTTGCCCTCCGGGGGCAGGAACCCGTTGAAGCCGTAGGTGTAGGACAGGTGCGCGACCGGCACCGGGTCGCCCCCGTCGGCGGGTTCCACCCCGTAGATCCTCGGTTCCCGGGACTCCTCCTCGGTGCGTGCGCTGCCCGCCGCGCCCAGCCCGGCCGCCTCCAGGGCGTCCAGGGTGCGGACGACCCCGGCCTCGCCGTTGTCCAGGGTGTGGTTGGAGGCGGTCGAGCAGCCGTCGTAGCCGGAGTCGGCGAGCCCCTGCGCGACCTGCGGGGGAGCGCTGAACACGGGGTAGCCGGCGAAGGGCCCCTCGGGCGGCGCCAGGGGCACCTCCAGGTGGCACAGGGCCAGGTCGGCGCCCTCCAGGGCGGGGGAGATGCCGGAGAACAGGGGTGCGAAGTCGAACTCGCCGCCCCCGTCCTGCCGGGCCTGCTCCCAGACCGTGGAGTGCACCAGCACGTCGCCGCCGCCGATCACGCTCAGCGTGCGGGGGACGTGCGCGGCGGGGCTCGGCGGGGACGCGCCGACGGTGTGCTCCGCCTCGGGGGCGGAGCAGGCGGCCAGGGCCAGGGACGCCGCGGTCAGCAGGGACGTGATGCGCAGGCCGGTCCATGTCATCGTCCCACGGTAGGAACGAAGGGGGTGATGGGGGTGGTCAGCGGTGTCGTAGGTAGTAAAGGTGTGGAACGTTTTTTAACGTGACAAAACCGTTCCCGTAAAAACAGAAAGGGGAGCGTTGTCTTTTCATGCTCCCCCGGGGCGGGCTGTGTTCGCCGGGGCGGATCATCCGACGGCTCCGTCCGAGAGCAAGGTTTGACCCCGCTCGCATTTGAGCACATAGGGAAGGGAATCGGTCTCGTCACCCCTTTTCGTGTGCTTTCGCCCCAGGAGGACACCTCGTGGCCGACGACCCCGTCACGACAGCCCGTCCCCACCAGGAGGAATGGCCCACCGGGCTGGACGTGCAGGACCTGCTCGCCCAGGGGTGGCGCCCCACACCCTTCCTCCAGTTCATCCTCAAGGTCCACAGCCGCTGCAACCTCGCCTGCGACTACTGCTACATGTACGAGATGGCCGACCAGGGATGGCGCCGGCAGCCGCGGCGGATGGCCCGGCCGATCGTCGACAAGGTCGCCGAACGCATCGCCGAGCACGCCCGCGCCCACGGCCGCTCCCGGGTGGATGTCATCCTCCACGGCGGCGAACCCCTGCTGGCCGGGGTGGACCACCTCCGCTACGTCGCCGACGCCCTGCACAAGACCTGCGACCCCGACGTGCACGTCTCCCTGCGCCTGCAGACCAACGGCGTCCTCATCGACGACGCCTTCCTCGACCTGTTCGAGGAACGCGGGATCCGGGTCGGCGTCAGCGTCGACGGCGCCGAGGAGGACCACGACCGCCACCGCCGCCGCGCCAACGGGCGCGGCACCCACGCCGAGGTCAGGGCCGGGCTGGAACGCCTCAACGGCCGCCGCCTCCTCTCCGGACTGCTCGCCACCATCGACCTGGAGTCCGACCCCGTCACCACCTACGAGGCGCTGCTGGAGTTCGACCCGCCCGGTGTCGACTTCCTGCTGCCCCACGGCACCTGGGACGCACCGCCCCCGGGACTGACCGGGGAGGGCACCCCCTACGGCGACTGGCTGGTCGCCGTGTTCGACCGCTGGTACGGGGCTCCCGTCCGGGAGACCAACATCCGCATGTTCACCGAGATCATCCGCCTGGTGCTGGGCTCCCACTCGCGCACGGAGACCGTCGGCCTGTCCCCGGCCGCCATGGTGGTGATCGAGACCGACGGTTCGGTCGAGCAGGTCGACACCCTCAAGGCCGTGGCCGAGGGGGCCGCCGCCACCCCCTTCCACACCCTCACGCACGCCTTCACCGAGGCCCTGTACTCGCCGGGCATCGTCGCCCGGCAGATCGGCCTGCGCGCGCTGAGCGACACCTGCACGGCCTGCCCCCTGGTCCGGGTGTGCGGCGGCGGCCTGTACCCGCACCGCCACCGGAGCGGCAGCGGATTCCGCAACCCGTCGGTGTACTGCGCGGACCTGGCGCGCCTGATCACCCACATCCACCGTGCCGTGGCCGCCGACGTGGCCCGCATCAGGGAAGAAAACTGAATGCCCGACACCCCCGCAGCCGTTCCCGACGAGGTCTTCGACTCCCTGGCCGCCGGCGGGGGCGGGCGGCGGGCCACCGCCCACCTGCGCGCCGCCCAGTACGGCAAGCACCTGCTGCTGGTGCGCCGGGTCCTGGACGCGGCCCGGGAGGCGGGCCACCCGGACGCGGTCCGCGCCGAGGAGGCGTGGTGGGCCCTGATCGCCGCGCAGGAGGCGGACCCCGGGGCGGTCGCCGCGACCCTGCGCCATCCCACGGTCGGGGTGTGGGCCCGGCGCACCGTCCTGGCCCTGGGCGGGCACCGGCGGGAGGACCCCCGGGTCGCGGTGCTGGCCTCCCTGGCCGCGGCCGCCGCACTGCGCGCCGGAACGTCGCTGCGGATCGAGGTCCCCATGGACGGGCCCACCGCCCCGCTGGTCTCCCTGGGGCGGGCCGTGGTCGGCGGCAAGGGCGGGGCGGTAGCCGAGGTGGCCGCGGGCCGGGCGGTCCTGGGCACCCGGGACGGCGAGGTGACGGTGCCCGACGACCCGCACGAGGACGGGCCCGGATGGCAGGCCCTGCGCCGCATGGAGACCGAACACGCGGGGCACCGCCTGGCCCTGCTCCTGGACGACCAGGAACCCGACCGCATGCCCGGAGCCGACATCGTGCCCGGGCGTTTGAGCGCGCGGGAGGTGGAGTACTGGCGTGCCGCTCTGCGGGAGGCCTGGAAGATCCTGGTGGCGGACCACTGGACGATCGCTCGGGAAACGGTAGACACCGTCTTCACCCTCACCCCCACCCGGGCCCGGGACGGGGCCCACACCAGCGCGACCGCCCGACACGCCTACGGCAACCTGGGGCTGTCCACCCCGCCGAACCCCGTGGCGCTGGCGCTCACCTTCGCCCATGAGGTCCAGCACGCCAAGCTGACGGCACTGCTGGACCTGATCCCGCTCACCCTGCCCGACGACGGCAGCCGCTACTACGCGCCCTGGCGTCCGGACCCCCGGCCCGCGGTGGGGCTGTTCCAGGGGGTGTACGCACACCTGGGCGTGGCCGGGTTCTGGCGCCGCCACCGGGACACCGTGACCGGGGCGGAGCAGGAGCGCGCCCACGCCGAGTTCGCGCACTGGCGGCGCTCCACCCTGGACGCCGCCCGGGTGCTGGCGGGTTCGGGCCGCCTCACCCCGGAGGGCGAGCGGTTCCTGGCCGCCACCACACGCACCCTGGAGGCGTGGCAGGACGAGCCGGTACCTGCGGCGGCGGCGGAGGCCGCCGACCGGTCGGCCCGGGAGCACCTGGCGCGCTGGGTGGAGCGCAACGGCGACCCCTCAGCCGCCGGAGCCATCGAGTCCGGCCAGCGCGGTCTCCACCCGTGAGGCGTGCACCGAACCGATGGAGGAGAGGTAGGTCAGGGCGCGTTCGAGGTGTTCGCGTGCCTCGGCGGTGCGGCCCTGGTCGCGTAGGCACTGCCCGAGTCCTTCCACCGCCAGCGACTCCTCCAGGGGAAGGGAGAGTTCGCGGGCGATGGCCAGGGCATCGTCGAACGCCCGTCGGGCGGAGGGCACGTCATCGATGCCCAGGTGAACATGGCCGAGGCGGTGCAGGATCCGGGACTCCTCACGTCGGGAACCGACCCTTCGGGCGAGGTCCAAAGCGCGTTCGAGATCGGCGAAGGCGCCGGTGCGGTCACCGAGCGCGGCCCGCGCCGATCCCAGAGCGGCTCGGGTGTCCATTTCCCGCTGAGGGCTGACCCTCTCGCTGAAAAGTTCGAGTGTTCGAGCCAGGATCAGGGCGGCTTCGCTGTGGTCCCCGGCAGCCTCCCGCAGAATTCCGAGTTTGGACAGTGCGGACGCCTGCCCTGAGAGGGATTTCAGCTCTTCGAATATACTCGCGGACTCGGAGAGATCTTCGGCTCCCCCGGCGAAGTCCCCAGACGCCCCTCTGGCCGAACCCAGGTAGTGCAGGGCATTGGCCTCACCATAACGGTTTCCGAATTTTCGGTACTCCTGTAGCGCCCAGGTCAGCTCGGTGATGGCCTCCGGGTACTGATCGATCATCAACTTGGCCGCCCCGGTGTTCCGGACGGATTTGACGAACTCCCGATGATTTCCCAACTCGGAATATATATCTCGAGCCTCCTCGAATTCCCTGATCGCTTGCCGGTATTCTAAAACGTACAGCCGGGCGATTCCCAGGTAGTTGAGGGTGATGCCGATGCCAAGCCGGTCATCCAAATTTCGGAATATGGACAACGCCTTTTCGTGGATTTCCACGGCTTCGGAGAAGAGGCCGCTGCGAGTGTGCACGACACCGATGTGGTTGATCGCCTTGGCCGCCTTGCGGAGGTCACCGAGCCGTTCGTAGCCCTCCCGTGCGCGGGTGAGATCGTCCAATGCTCGGGAGAGCCTGCCTCTCAGCCGTTCGTTCAGCCCTCTCTGCATGAGCGCTGCGGTGGCTCCCCTGGGTTCTCCCAGCTTTTCGAAGATGTCCAGGGCACGCCGCTGATCCGAGTCCCCCTCCTCCAACCGACCGAGGGAGGTCCGCACCCGACCGAGTGCGATGAGCGCACGTCCTGTAGCGAGTTCGTCCTCTGCGCGCTCGGCTGCTTCTACGGCGATCTCATGAAGTTCCCTGTCGATCGCCAGAAGATCCTCCTGCCAGAGGAAAAAGGAGAGGACCCGGGGCAGTCCCAGGGCGTGATCGATCAGGTCGTTCTCAGCCGCGTACCGGGTCGCCGTACGGAGATTGGTCAGTTCCGCTCGCAACCAGGAGCGCGCCCGAGTGGAGGAGTCGAATGCGGAGGAAGCGGCAGGAGGAACGACACCGCTAGGTGGCGGGACGGCACGGGCTCCGTGAAGGATCGCGTCCGCCGCGTGTGCTGTGGTCAGCAGGTGATCCAGCACCCTTGTGGCCGTCTGCTGTCCGCTTTCCGGCGGTAGGGCGGAGAGCGTTTTCGCTCTCAGATGCTCGGCCACCAGATCGTGGAAACGGTAACGTTCCCGAGATGTCTCCAGAATCAGATGGCGGTCATAGAGATCGCTGAGACGGTCACGCGCTGTGTCGGCGTCGACTCCGGCGGCGGCCGCCGCCGAGCGCACATCGAATTCGGCACACGGGTGAAGGGACAACAAGAGCAGGAAGCCTTTGGCGTCCTCGGAGAGGACGTCAAAGGACAGGTCCAGGGCGGCTGTCACAGAAACATCCTCCGTTCTGATCGCTCGGACCAGGTCCTTGGCCGAGGACAGGTCGTCCACCAGGTCACGCACTCGCCAGACCGGGCGATGAGCCAGCCGCCCCGCCATGATGCCGACCGCCAACGGGAGATGACCGCACAGGGAGACGAGTTCACGTACGTCGTCGGTTTCGTCCGGTTTCGATCTCCGGGACAGACCGGTGAAGAGACGCACCGCCTCTTCGGTGGGCAGCGGTGAGAGCGTGAGGGGATCGGCCCCCGATAGGCCGCTCATCCGAGTGCGGCTGGTCACGAGGACGAGGGAGCCGCCTTCGCCGGGTAGGAGAGGACGGACTTGGGCACTGCCCGAAGCATCGTCCAATATCACGATCGTCTTTTTGTTCTCGGTGCGGCGTCTCCAGAGGCTGGAGCGGGCTTCCGTGTCCTCAGGGATGTTCTTCGGAGCGACCCCCGATCCCACCAGTAGGGAGAGCAGGGCTTCGCCCGGTTCCAACGGGCGCCGTCCGGGGGAGTGCCCGTAGAGGTGCACGAAGAACAGGCCGTCGGGAAACCGTTCCCTGAGAAGCCGGGAGGCCCGCAGCACGAACGCCGTCTTTCCCACGCCGGCCATTCCATCGATGGTGTGGATGGTCGTGGTCTCGGAAGCCTCAGAGGCGGTGACAGCGGCCGAAAGGGCATCGATCTCTCGCACCCGTCCGGTGAACACCGCAGTGCTGCTCGGAAGGCCGCCGGGAACTGATTCATCCCTGCCACCGGTGAGGACCACGTCTCCGTGGATGTTCCGGGCCTGGATCACGGTATTCCCGTCGCCCTGGGAGAAATTGTCGGTGGGCATCTGGCCGTGCTCCTCCTGAGAGAGGATTCTGGTTGGGGAGATGGTGGACTCTTCGGGAGGCGCTCATGTCGGAGGACCCTGTGCCCGTGGTGGACCTGGCCGGTCTGGCCCTGTCGGATGTGCAGGAGCTGGGTGAGACCGCGATCGGCAGAGCTCTTTATCGAGTTCTGGAAGAGCAGAGCACTGATGAGTCTCAGCTCTGCGCGACCTTCGCGAGCGAGGGCGACGATGGAGACGTTCCCCAACAGGGCGCCGGCACTCGTTGACCGGGGCGGGGCAGGGCCCCGGGAAGAGATCAGAGCTGGCGGGGGTCGAAGTCGAAGTTCATCCGCTGACCGGCCAGGAAGGCCTGGGTGAACTGGTGCTCACGGCCGTGGACGCGGGCGTACAAGGGCTCGACCTGCTCGGACAGCCGGTCGGCCTCCTCTGCCTCGTCCTCGGCCCGCAGGTCCAGGATGAGGTTGGCCGAACAGGACAGCGTCATCGGGTGTTCGTCCCCGAGCAGACTCCTGATACGGCGCAGACTGCCCCGGCCCAAGCGGACCGCGTTCTTGGTGTCGTTGAGCTTTGCCAGATCGCTGGCCAGGTTGATGGTGATGCCCAGCGCGTAGTAGTGGTCGCGGCCCAACTTCTCCTCGATGCCGGCCAGCGACGTCTCGTTGAGCTGCCTTGCTCGGGACGGGTCGCCCAGAATCCGGTACAACAGGGCCACATTGCTCGTGCATCCGTGGTTGTAGGGGTGGTCCGTGCCATAGATCTGGTCGTAGCGCAGGTCGGTGTCCTCCGCCAGCTGCAGGGCCTCGGCGAGTTCTCCGTTCATACGCCAGGTGTTGGCCAGGCACATGGCGGCGGCGAGCGTCTCGGGGTGGTCCATGCCGTACTGGCGCAGGTGCCGAGAGTGGGCGTCCTTGGCCAGGTCCAAGGCCTGTTCCAGGTCGCCGTTCATGCGCAGGGAGGTGGCGAGGTCGACCTGGGTGCGCAGGGTTCTGGGGTGGTCGGCGCCCAACTGTTCACGGCCGTAGGCCAGGGCGTCCTCGCCCAGGTCACAGGCCTCGGTGTAGTTCCCGGTCAGTCGAACCGCCAGTGCCAGGCCGTGCAGATAGGTGAGCAGGGCCGGGGAGGACTGGGTCGTCCCATGGCGCTTGTGCAACATGTAGACGCGTTCGTGCAGGTCACGTGCACCTGAGAAATCGCTGGTCAGCGTGAGGTCGATGCCCAGGTTGTACATGGCGCGAAGGGTCGCCGGGTCGGTGGGGCCCAGCACTTCCTCATGCAGCCGCAAGGTCTCCTCGTCCTGGGCGCGCGCCTCGTGGAATTCGCCCCGGGCCCGCAGGTCGGCACCGAGGTTCGAGCGCACGGTCAGCGCCAGGGGGTGCTCGGCACCGAGCACGCGTTGGACCTGATCGAAGAGTGTTCGGTCCAGGTCGTAGGCTTCCTGGTAGCGGCCTCGTTCACGCAGTCGGTTGACGTATTTGCTCTGGGCTTCCAGAACGTAGGGGTCGTCCGGGCCGGACGTGGCGGTCCACTGATCGACGAACTGCTGTGCGTAGCGCTCGGCCATCGCGTAGTTCCCCGAGGCGTACAGGAAGGTCAGCACCTTCAAGGAGAACTCCCGGGCTTCCGGGAGGGTGCTCTCCGCGATACCCGAAGGCCGCAGGTGGGGCAGCAACTCGAGATAGCGGGACCGTGCACCGGGTGTGTTCATCGAATGCGGTGCGGCACCGGACAGCAGGGCCCAGACCTCCTCGCGCACGAGATCCTGTTCTTCGGCGGACAGCTCGGCCCTGACCAAGGTCTGGATCAATCGGTGCACCTGGACGGTACGGCTGGAGTTGTCCAGCCGGATGAGAGCGTATCGGCCCAGCTGTCCGATCGCCCGGCTCAGCCGGATGGGGTTGGCCAGCAGATCGAGCAACTCCGGGCGCACCCGGCCGCCCTCCACCGGAAAGAAGACGTCTCTGGGGATCGGTTCGGGGCCGAAGAAGGCGCTGCACTGCAACAGCCCCATGGCTTCGGGCAGGTTCTCCCGGAGCTTGGCCACCGACAGCTGCCAGGCGGCCGTCATCGGTGCCGGATACTCGCTCGGCTTGCCCTCGCGCAGCAGGGAGGCGGGCTGCTCCGACAGAAGCCGCAGGTATTCGTGGTTGGACATGCCGGTCTCGGCGCGTAGCGCCCCCGCCTGCTCCAGCGCCAGCGGGAGGTGGCCCAGCGCCTCGGCCAGTTCCTCCGCCTCGGCACGGGTGATACCGCGCGGGATCCGCTTCTTGAGGAACTCGACGCTCTCGGTGCCGGGGAAGACGTCCACGGAGACGGTTTCGGCGATCGCCTGCCAGCGGTGGTTGCGGGAGGTGATCAGCACATGGCCGGTCTCGTGGCCCTCCGGAATGACATCGCGAAGATCCTCGGGCTCATCGGCGTTGTCGTAGACGAGCAGCCAACGATGGTACGGATCACCTCTGCGGAGCGCGTTCAGGACGCTCTCGGCCGCCTCCTCGATACCGCTGGAGTTCACCCCCGGGAGGCCCATCTGCGGGGCCAGGCTCGCGAGAGATGAGCGCACCAGGCCGGGCTGGTCGGCGTTGATCCACCACACCAGGTCGTACTCGTGGCGGTAGCGATGGGCGTATTCCACGGCCATCAGGGTCTTGCCGACACCACCGTAACCGTGAAGCGTGTGCGGGAGCACGGCGGTGATCTGGTTCATCAGACCGGACCTGAGCGCGTTGAGCTGTTGGGCGCGCCCCGTGAAGTTCTTGCTGCGCCCGGGCACCCCTCCCCATACTTCGGGGGAACGCCTCGGCACTCGACCGTCCACGGACTCCTGCACGTCGGACACTTGGATTTCCTCCGCTTTCACATCCGCCACACCAGAAAAACCTTCACCGTTTCCGGACCGGGTGCCCAGTGCGCCCTGTGGTTGAGTTTTCCAGTTTTCCGGGATTGAGTGTGTTTCAGGGTAGGGCATCATGTTAGGGGACGACAGTCGCGTGGTAGAAAGATCTGCGAGGAAGAAGACCGGAGAAACCGTCTGGAGGGATCACCGCATCCTTCGTCGGTGAGTGGAAACGGAGTGGCAGGTGGAAGCTCTGTGGCATGATGAGGGCGTCGGGCTGGTGTCGTTGGAAGGCCTGACACTGCGGGATCTCGATCGCTTCGGTGAATCCGCGATCGCCGCCGTGCTCGAATCGATCCTGGACGCGGGGGCGGCCGAACAAGAGGCCATCGCCGCCTTCTCCAGCGAAGACGACAACGGTTGACTGTTCTGAAGAGATCTCGCTGAAAACCCGTCTGCGGGTGTGGACGGACGCCATTCCATGTGAGAACCCCATGGTGGGGTGGTGTGCCGTTTGTCGGGTATCGCTACCAGTTTTTTTCACGTCTTCTGTGAATTCCCTGTTCTCGCTGGTCGGGAGCTGTTTTCCATGAAACGAACCGCCGGGCGGCAGGACCGACCCGGACCGTTCGTCGGTCCGCGACCTTTCCATGCCCGCGAGCGGCCGTTCCTCCTGGCCCGTGATCAGGAGACCGCGACACTGATGGACGCCTGGCGCGGCCACCGGCTCACCGTGCTCCACGGCGACACCGGCGTCGGCAAGACCTCCCTCGTGCAGGCGGGAGCCGCCCCTGTGCTCGCCGAACGCGGCGGCGACGTGCTCCCCAACGGCGTCCTCCACATGGACGGCGACTTCCCCGCCGCGGTCCTGCCCGACCAGAACCCCCACACACGCGCGCTGGTCTCCTCCTGGGACCCCGCCGGCCCTCCCGGCCGCTCCCTCTCCGACCTGTTGAGCTCCCGTATCCGCACCGATCGCTACGGCCTGCCCCTACCCCTGTACGCGGCCGTGGACCAGGTCGAGTTCCTGCTGTGCTCCGGGGGGCGGGGCGAGCAGCACCGGCGCGACCTGGTGGAGGAACTGCTCTCCTGCCTGGACCGGCACCAGGGGCTGCACCTGCTGCTCGTCGTGCGCGACGACCACTGGGACGAACTGCGCCGTCTCCTCGACAAGCACACCGTGCGCTTCGCCGAGGTGCGGGTGGGACCACTGGCGGCGCGCGCGTCGGCCGAGGCGGTGGACCGCGCGCTGGAGAAGGTGGGACACCGGTTGGGGCCGGGGCAGGGGCAGCTGCTCACCGGGGAGCTGTCCACCGTGGCCCCCGGAAAGGACGGTCGCGACGCGACCGTCGACCCGGGCCTGCTCCAGATCGTCGGACGGTCGCTGTGGGAGTCCCGGCCCGCGGAGGCCCGAACCCTCACCGAGAAGCCCGCAGCCGACACCGACCGGGCCCTGCGTGCCCGCACGGCCCGTGTCCTGGCCGAGACCGCCGTCGAGTGCCTGGTCTCCCCGCACACGCTGCGCGGCTGGCTCGACCGGGTCCTGGCCGCGGGGGAACGGGGCGTCGGCGCCTTCCGCGACGGCGAGGACGCCGCGCGCGTGCTCCAGGACCGCCACCTCATCACCCGGCACCCCGCCAACGGCACCTACGTCGTCCGCCACCCGCGCCTGATCGGCCCCCTGACCGCGCCGGACCGCCTTCCTGAGGTTTCCCGCGACGCTGCGACGCACCTCGTCCTCGCCTGCCGCTCCCGTACCCGGGACGCCCTTCCGGTATCCCGGGAGCATGCCCGGCGGGCCCTGTCGGCCCAGCCGCCGCCCCGGTCCCGCGAGCGCTCCCGGATCATCTCCCTCCTCGCCGACCTGGCGTTTCTGGAGGGGGACTTCCCATCGGCGGCACGCCTGTACCAGGACGCCGCGGGCCTGCGCGCATCCTTGGGGGAGGGGGGCGCCGTCGGGCAGGCCCTGGTGGCACAGGCCCGCTGCCTGCTGCTCGCCCGCGACCGGCGCGCCGCCCTGAACACCCTGGAGGCCGCCGCCGCCCGGGCCTCCACCGATCCGGGGACGCAGACCGGTCTGGGGCAGGCCCTGTGGCACGCGGGCCAGGCCGATTCGGCGCTGGACGTCCTCAACCGGGTGCTGGCCCGGGACGGTGCCAACAGCGAGGCCCGGCGCACCCGGGGCGAGATCCTCGCGGACCGCGGCGAGGCCGTCTCCGCCCTGCGCGACCTGGATCGCGTGGGGGATCCGGAGACCCCGTCCACCCGGACCGCCCGGGCCCTGGCCCAGGCCACCCTGAGCGGGGTCGGCACCTGGTCGGAGGACCTGGACGAGGCCCTGACCGAAGCCGCCGACAGCGGCCCGGTGCTGCTGCGTGCGGCCCGGGTACGCCGCCTGGGCGGCGACCGCGACCTCGCCGCCCGGCTGGCGGCCCGTGCTGTGAGCGCTCACCATCCGCCGTTGCCGCCCCACCAGGTGTCCACCGCTGCCCGATTGTCGGCGGAGGGGTGACGTCGGCTCTGGTGGACCTGCTGGACTCCACGGTCCTGGTCGCACTCATCACCGTGCCGATCACGGCGATCGCCACGATCGCCGCCTCGACCATTGCCGGGAACCGTGCGGTCAGAGCCGAGACGGAACGTGCCCGCCACGACCTGGAGGTCGAACGGGACCGGTTCGAGCGTGAGCGCGCGCTCCGCTCCGAGGAGGCCTGGCGCGCACTGGTCGGCGAGACCGCGCAGAGCGTGCTCAGGTTCGGCATGACCGCCCGGTGGATCCTGCACGTTCAGCTCATGGGGCCCAGCGGCCCGGGCCGGGAGAGCCTGGCCGATCTCATGGACCGTTTCCCCGATGACGCTCTGGCGGCCCTCACCGCGCTGGAGCGGGTGCGCGGGACTCTGCCGGTGCAGGAGCGGGCTCCGGCCGAGGAGCTCCTGGCGGCGGTGGACCGTGTTCTCGTGCGGGTGACTTCTGGAAGAGCCACGGCCGGGAGCGCCGAGACGGCCAAGTCCGAACTCGACCGAGGACTGCGGCGACTGCTCGACGCCCTGTCCGCGCGAGAAGATTTCTCAGCGCCGCCAGCACGGGAAGGTATCTCAGCGCCGTCAGCAGAACCGTGAACACCACCGCGATACCCAGGTTCGCCGTCGCCAGCAGGGTGCTGGTGAATCTCGCCCCCAGGGCTTCCAGAAGATAGCCGCCGCAGATCAGCCCCAGGGGCAGCGCCCCCTGGGCGAAGAGGCCGTCCACCCCCAGGACCCGGCCCAGCAGGTGCCGCGGGACGTGGGTCGCCCGGTAGGTCCCCGTGGTCACGTTCATGTGCGCGCCGATGAAACCGATGCCGCCCCAGGTGAAGGGGAGTGCCGCCATCAGCCAGCGGGGGTCCAGGTGGTGCGCCGCGGCCAGGGTCCCCAGGGGGAACAGCCAGGCCCACAGGCACAGGGCCACCATGGACGCCGGACGCACGCGCTTCACCAGGTGTGGTGCGATCAGGGACCCGAGCAGGCCGCCCACCCCGGTGGCGGCCAGGATCGTGCCGACGAGCATCGGGTGGAACCCGTGGTCGGTGACGCTGGACATGATGATGAGCCACACCGTCTGGAACATGGCGTTGGTGACGGTGCACACGACCAGGGTCGACCGGAGCAGGCGGTCGCTGTACAGCCACCGGAACCCCGCCCGGAACTCCTCGGCGAACGACTCCTGCGGCGGCTTGCGTTCCGCGGCCCCGGCGCGGACCCGCCGCGGCAGCAGCAGCGCGGTCAGCAGCGCGCTCGCGGACATCACGAGGTTGAACGCGGCGGGAGCCCACATGGCCAGGCCGAACAGGAACCCGCCCAGCGGTCTGCCGGTCAGCTGGGTGCCGTGGGAGCGCGCCTCGTTCTTGCCCACGGCATCGGCAAGATGTTCCCGAGGCACCAGATAGGGCACGGCCGTGGAGGACGCGGAGGCGAACAGCGTGGAGCAGGCACCGTGCACGGCCATGGCCGCGGCGAGCAGCAGCACCGGCGCCTCGCCGAGCAGGATCGGCGGCAGGATCAGCAGTGTCACCGCCAGGCGTCCGGCCTGGGCGAGGACCATGAGCCGTCGCGGTTCCACCCGGTCCACCAGGACGCCCGCGGGAGCGTGCAGGAGGATGCGGGGGAGCATGCCGGCGACGGCGATCCACGCGGTCGCCACGGCGGACCCCGTCTGTGCCAGCGCCAACAGGGGCACGGCCAGGGTGAAGGTCATGGTGCCCAGGCCGTTGAGCGCCCCACCGCTCCACAGCAGGGCGAAATGGCGCCGCCACGGGGGTGCGGCGCCGGCGTTCTCGGGGACGGATGGCTGCGCCGCGGTGCGGGTCCGGGCGGTCACCCCGTCCATGCGGAAGTCTTGCGCATGGCCTCGGAAGGAAGTCGACGTCATTGTCGACGGCGCTCGGGGATCCGATCGCACCTCCCGGGGCACCGCCCTTGTTCCTACCTGACCCGGTGGCCGGATGGGCCGCCAGGCGGCATCGCGACGGTGTTGTTCGCGCGGTGCCGCAGTGGGACGCGCGAAAGCCTAGCAATGGCGATGTGCCCGCCGTGGGCAGAACACGTCAACTCCCGATGAAGATCATCAAGGATCGGTACCGACGAGGACGACACGGTGCGCCTCCGTCCGGTCCGGGTGTTCCCAGCGCCCCACCAACCGGTCGATGACCGCCGCCGGCACCGGGGCCGGGCGCCGGTCCAGGCGGGTGCGCAGCACCCGGGGCGGGGCCTCCACGGCGGTGATCTCCACGCGGGCGCCGTAGGCGGCGGCCAGGTCGGTGCAGCGGTCGCGCAGTGAGCGGGAGATGTTGGTGGCGTTCCACACGAACGACCGGTGCGCCCGCAGGTGCTCGCGGGCGCGTTCGTGGGCGGCGGCCGCCACGGGCCGCTGGTCGTCGGTGGGCTTGACGCCCAGTTCGGCGCGGATCGCGTCCAGGCTCACCACCGGCAGGTCGGGGTGTTCGCGGGCGATCCAGGTGTCCTTGCCCGCGCCGGGCAGGCCGGACATGACGGTGACGGTCATCCGGGTGTCGTCGTAGGCGGCGTGGTCGGGGTCGCGGTCGGGGCGGCGGAAGAACCAGAACCGGGCGTGGTCGGAGGGGAAGGCGCGCGGGCGGTCCAGGCAGGCCTGTTCGGCGCAGTACTCGCGGTACAGGTCGATGTTCTCCAGCACCTCGGCGGTGTCCCCGCAGTGTCGGCCCAGGATGTCGGCGGTGGCGAGCAGCGCCAGGTCGTCGTTGCGGGCGGTCAGGCTCACCCGGAACGCGATGCGGCGCAGGTCGGGGCGTTCCAGCGCCCAGAACGGGACCTGGTGGTGGCGCACCAGCGCCGCCACGTGTTCGCGCTGGGCGACGGGCGCGCCCAGCCGCCACAGCAGGGCGCGCACCATGAGGTCGCCGCGCCGGGAGTGCCCGTGGGCGGTGACGCGGCCGTCGTCCTCGCGGCGGGTGCACAGGGGTTTGGCGATGTCGTGCAGCAGCACGGCGGTGAACAGCCGGACGCGCTCGTCGGCGGGCCGGGCCCGCCATTCGGGCAGGTCGGCCAGCGCCTCGCAGGCCATGCGGGTGTGCACGGCCACGTCTCCTTCGGCGTGGTGGACCGGGTCCTGTTCGACGCCTTCGAGGGCGCGGATCTCGGGCAGGGCGTCGCGCACCCGGTCCCAGTCCAGGTCCCAGGAGGGCGGGGCGGGGCACAGTTCGGCCAGGTCGGCGAACTCAGTGGACGTCCGCATAGAGCACCTCCGGGTCGGTCAGGCCGTTGGCGATGACGGGGCGGTCCATCCAGTGCGTGCCCGAGTCCAGGACGGCGGTGGTGAAGTCGGCGCGCACCCACTTGTAGCGGTCGACGGTGCGCCCGCCCTCCTCGACCTTGATGTAGAGGCCCTCCATGAGGTCGGAGCGGTCGCTCTCGGCCAGGGCGCGGTCGGGGTCGACGCCGCTGGTGCGGGCGGCCTCGGCCAGGGCCTGGCGCCAGCGCGGGGTGCGGCAGGTGGAGGGGCCGACCAGGGCGGTGAGGTCGGCCAGCCGGTCCAGGGGGCCGGTGTGCAGGACGGGCACCGACGCGACGGGCAGCCCGGCCAGCATCTCCCGCCGCGCGGGGGTGTCCAGGAAGGCGCCGTCGCGGGTGTCGAGGATGTCGAACTCGCAGAACAGGTGGGGCAGGGCGTCGTAGTACACGGTGTGCTTGGCGTACATCCACTCGCCGTACAGCACGTACCGGTCGCCGAGCCGTTCGTGCAGGCGCGGGGCCAGGGTGGCGGCCCAGGCCTTGAACGGCGCGAACTGCCGCTCGCGCGGGCCGCCGGTCAGGTAGTGCCCGCGGCTCTGCAGGAGCAGTTCGCCGTCGGGGCCGAACCCGATACCGGCGTTGGCGCCGTCGAGCTTCTCCTCCACGACCAGGTGCCGTCCGGCGATGGCGGAGAAGGGGACGGCGGACAGGTCCCGGTCGCCCGGTTGCAGGCGCGAGCCGTGGATGTGCCGGGTCCGCGGGTACTTGTGCATGGGGACCGTTCTAGCGCGGCACCCGCCCGACCGGCCAGGGATTTTCCGGGCCCCGGCCCCGGCCTCGGCCCCGATCCCCGGCCCCGCCTCCGGCGGGCGCCCCGGCCGGCCTCAGCGGTCGGCGACCTGGCGGCGCGAACCCAGCGAGGCGGCGTCGGCGGCGGCCCGCCCCGCGTTCCAGCCGTCCTCGCTGTAGGGGCCGCGCATCCGCGAGTAGGTGAGTTCCCCGAACGCCTGCTCCACGGCCTTCTCCACCTCGCGCTCGCGGGCGGCGAACAGCGGCACCAGGTCGCGTCCGACCTCGGCCTGGGCGGCGTCGCGGGCGCTGCGGGCCGCCTCGGTGAGGCGTTCGCCCACACGCACCGCGAACGCCGACATGAACGAGGACCGGAAGTCCTTGCCGGCCCGGCGCCCGGACCGGTCGCGCACCGAGCTGCCCGCCCGCATCGCGGCCTCGGCCTGCACCAGCAGGGAGGTGAACAGCAGGTCCACGGCGTCCACGTCGTCGGGGAAGCCCATGACCGTGCACGTCTCCAGTTCGCGGTGCCACACCGCCCGGCAGTGGTTGGCCTCGGCGACCTCGTGCAGCAGCACCGCCTTGGCGTCGTCGTAGGGGGCGTCCACGGGCAGCCGCCGGGCGTACCCGGCCTCGGAGGACTCGGCCTCGTCGGCCTCCAGCAGCGCCCGGTCGATGCTGTGCCGGGCCATGAGCTCCTGGGCGCGGGCGCTGAGCGCCTCGGCCTCCTCGGGGAACTCGGTGGACTCGGCCTTGGCCAGCAGGGCGCGGACACGGGCGAGCTTGCCCCGGTCGACCTCGGTGTTCGCGCGGGTGGGGCGGACCCGGCCGGGCCGGTGGGAGCCGGGCACGTCCATGAGGCGCTGCATCGGCGGCAGTGCGCGCAGCGCGGCCAGGGTCCGCAGCACCTGGTCGACCGCTTCGAAGCGCAGCAGGCCGTGGGCGCGGGCCAGGTGCTCCAGCGGGTCGGCGACGGTGTCCAGGGCCCGCACCTGTGCGGCCCAGGCGGGGTCGACGGTCGCGGGGGAGTGCCGTTCCAGGTCGGCGGCGGCCGCGTGGGCGCCCACCGCGGCGGCGGCCGGGCCCAGCAGGCGGCCCAGGCGGCGCACGGCCTCGGCGGGCTGCCAGCCGCGCGCCCACACCGATCCGGCCGCGTCGCGCAGGGCGGCGGTCAGGGCCTGTTCGGCGGCGCGGGCCCGGGCCGGGTCCTCGGTGTCGGCGAGCAGCGCCGCCGCCAGGTCGACGCCCCCGCCGCCGCGCCCCATGACGAGGGCGTCGACGGCCTCGGTGACGATGTCGGCCGCGGGGGAGGCGGGCGCGGGGCCGTCCCAGTCGGGTACGGCCCGCTCGCGCGGCGCGCGCCGCCGCTTCTTGCTCCCCACTCCCGGCCCCCGTGTCCCGTCGTTCGTGTTGTTCGTGGTCGGTGGACGATCCTACCGAGCGGCGCAGGTCCGCCCCGCACGTGAGGGAACGGAAATACCCGGGAAAAACGTCCGCTCCGGCGTGTCCGCTGCTTTGCCGGGGAAAGGGATCCGTGTCACGTATTCGCCCGCGGAAATGCCCCCGGCGGCCGCGCGGACCCCGCCACCGGGGCCCGACCCGCCCGGTCAGCGGCGGCTCCGGGCGCCTTCGCCTCTGAAGGGCGCAACGTCACGGTTGGTCCGCCGGAACGCCGAACACGTGCCATACCTCTCAATCCGGTCTCGCCCCCGACTGAGACCGGGGGTCCGTCGCGGAAAGGTGGACCTTTCCTCGCGGAAGCATCCCGGAAACATACCGGCCCTAGCGTCTCCTGCAACCGCTGCCACCGAGGAGTCTCCATGCACCAGGGAACCGGTCCCACCGACCATGAGGGCGCCTCGGCCGCGGGCGCGGCCCGCTGCCCCTACAGCGCGGACGGGGCCCTGGCACTGCACCGGGGAGGGGAACTGCCCTGGCGGCAGCTGCGCGAACGCCACGGCGGGCTGGTCCCGGTGGAGCTGGGACCGGGCGTCCCGGGCTGGCTCCTGCTGGGCTACAAGGAGAACCTCCAGGTCCTGCGGGACCAGACCTACTTCTCCGCGGATCCGCGCCCCTGGCGCGCGGACGGGGCACCCGCGCGCAGCGAGGCGCTGGGCCACGACGGGTCCGAACACCAGCGCCTGCGGACCCCCATCGTGGACGCCCTGGCCAAGGTCGGCACCCCGCAGCTGGTCCCCGTCGTGGAACGCGCGGCCGTGCACCTGCTGGGCCGGATCACCGCGGAGGGCAGCGCCGACCTCATCGGCCAGTACGCGGCGCCGCTGCCCGCCCTGGTCTTCAACGAGCTGTTCGGCCTGCCCGACGAGTACGGGCGGATGCTCGCCGACCTCGCCGAACGTTCCTGGAGCGGCGACCCGCAGGAGACGGCGGCCGCCGCGCGGGCGGTGCGCGGCTACTTCCAGGGGCTGGTGGAGCGCAAGCGCCGCGAACCCGGCGGGGACCTGGTCGGCACACTTCTGGCCCACCCCAACGCGCTCACCGACGACGAGGCGGTCGAGGCGCTGTCCCTGCTGTGGGAGTCGGGGCACGAGCCCACCACGCACCTGATCGGCAACGCCCTGCTCAAGCTGCTGGAGGACCCCGGCGTGTGGACCGCCTACCTGGGCGGCACCCTCACCCCGGAGGACTTCATCGACTACGTCATGTGGACGGACTCGCCGCTGCAGGTGCTGGCGGGGCGCTACCCCGTCATGGACATCCGGTTCGCGGGAGCGCACATCCGCCGGGGGGAACCCCTGCTGTTCGGGCTGGCCTCGGCGCACACCGACCCGTCGGTGTCGGGGGGCGCCGACGACGCGATGGCCCTGGCCGGGAACCGGTCGCACCTGTCGTGGGGCGCGGGCGCGCACCGCTGCCCGGCCACGGCGTTCTCCCGGGAGCTGGTGCGCACCGCCATCGACCTCGTCGTGGACCGGCTGCGCGGCATGGTGCTGGCGGTGGAGCCGGCCGACCTGCGGTGGCGGCCCTCGCTGTCGGTGCACGGCCTGGAGGAGCTGCCGGTGTGGTTCACCGCCACCGGTGAGCGCGCCGAGCAGCGCGCGGAGCCCCGGGAGCGCACACCGGCGCGCACGTGGATCCGGCGCAAGCGGCGCCCCGCGGCGCAGGGCGCCCGCTACCAGGCACCGCTGGCCCGGTCGGGCGAGGGGGACGGAGAGCGCGCCGAGGCGGTGGTCCCCGCTCTCCGGCCCAGGAAGCGCCGCGCCCCGCAGGGTGCGGGCGCCCGCTACCAGGCGCCCTTCGCGGAGAAGGAGGAGACCCCCGACCCGCTGGACCGGCTCCTGGCGACCTGGCGCCCCCGGGGCTGAGAGGCGTGGCTCTAGCCCGGGGTCGAGCAGGCGTGGCCCCGGCTCGGGGCCGTGCTCATTCGACCCGGGCCCGGGGCCACACGCGCATCACAGGCCCGGGTCAGGGGTCGACGACGACCAGTTCGGGGTGGACGGCCGCCGGGTCCTCCAGCAGCCCGGGGTCGGCGCCGCGCAGGTGGTGGTCGAAGAACGCCAGCGTGTAGGCCCGCGTCAGGTCCAGCCCGTGTTCGGTGCCGAGGTCCCCGTAGCGGCGGCGCCAGTCGTCGGGCGGGAACATGTCCCTGAGCCCGAGCTGCTCCGTGAGCAGCCCCTGGTCGACGGAGTTGGAGTGGCCCCCGCCCGTGACGCGGATCCACTGCCGCCACCCGGTCAACCGGGGCCAGAACTCCCGGTAGCCCGTCTCCCATTCCTCGGAGACGTCGAAGTCCCGCTGGAGCAGGGCCAGCGGCTTGTCCGTTCCGGTGTCGAGCGCGGGCGGGTAGTAGGGGCCGTCGTAGTTGATCCCGGCGTCCACCCGCTCCTCCGCGCGCAGCGCCTCGGCGGCGGCCGCCCCGCCCCAGGAGTGCCCGGCCATACCGACCCTGGACGCGTCGACGACCTCCGACCACCGCCATGCGGGGTCGGCGCCGTCGGCCCCGGTGAGCCGGTCCAGCAGGAAGGACACGTCCGCGCCCCGCTGGACGGCCCCCTCGGCCCACCGCTCCTGCCCGCAGGCGTCGCATTCCAGGATCCGGCCGTCGGGGAACTCCACCGGGCCAGCCTCGTAAGCGTGGTCGATCCCGGCCACCACGAAGCCGTGCGAGGCCAGGTCCTCGGCCACGGCGGAGTACAGCATCGCGTTGTGCCCGGCACCGGGGGACACCAGGACCAGCGGGTACCCGTCGCCGTCCGGGCGGGAGGGGGCGGCGTCCGTGCGGGAGTGGACGCCCACCCGGTGCAGCGCGTGCGCGTACTCCTCGGGCAGCCCCAACTCCCGGGTCCAGGACAGGGCCTCGCCCTCGGTGATGTAGGCGGCGGTGCGGCCCGCGTCCGAACGGGCCGGGTACCACAGGGTCGCCATCAGCTCGCGGGGCCCGCCCACCCACAGGTCCTCGCGGTCGGCGTCCACCAGGTGCAGGTCGGTGCGGCCCACCGGGAGGCCGCCGGTGGGGGCGGGGAGCGCGAGCTCCGGGAGCTCCGGCGCGTCGGCCGTATCGGCCGCGGCGGCACCCGGGACGGCGGCCAGGGGGACGGCGGCCAGCGCCAGGGCGAGCGCGGCGGTCAGGAGCCGTCCGCTCCGGGGCCGCGGGGGCGGGCGGTCGTCATGTCGTACAGGGGGCATGGGGTTCCCGTTCCTTCGACGGCGGCGTACAGCCCCCGACGCTACGGAACGTGACACCATCGGACCATCGGGTCCTCCCCCGACCTTCCCCTGAGAGGACCACCGCACCGGACCGGGGGGATCCCCCACCCCGGCGCGGCGGCCCCCTCAGGATCCGGTCTCGACCAGCAGCACCTCCAGGGTGCGGGGGCCGTGCACCCCCTCCACCCGGTTCAGTTCGATGTCGCTGGTGGCCGACGGCCCGCTGATCCAGGTCAGCGGACGGGACGGGTCGAGCAGGCGCACCGCCTGGGGCACCCCGTCCACGACCTGGTCGGCGCGCACCACGCACAGGTGGTAGTCGGGGACCAGGGAGATGGCGCGCCGCCCCTGGTCGGGCCCGGCGTCCAGCACGATCGTCCCGGTCTCGGCGATCGCGACCGCGCACGCGGTGACCACCCCGTCGGCGGCGTCCAGCTCGTGCACCGCCAGGGGCGCCTCCCGCGAGTCGGCCAGGGTCTCCACACCGGCCTGCGCCGTCCACTCCCCGGGCAGGCCCGGGGGCACCACCACGCGGCGGGCGCCGCGCCGGGCCAGGGCCGCGGCCACCTCCGCGCCGACCCGGTCGGCGGGCACCCGGCGCACCAGCGCCTTGTAGTCGACCAGGCGGTCCTCCAACACCTCCAGGGCGGGGCCCACCGCGTGGGAGTCCAGGTAGGCCTGCTCGCGCGGACGGTCCACCGGCTCGTCGGCGGGCACGTCGGCCAGGGCGGCCCGCACCCGGGCCAGGATCGCTTCCCTGGCGCTCATCGGCCCTCCTCCTTCTTTCCGTCGCGCCCGTTCCACCAGCGGCGGAACGACTCCGCCGGGACGTCGGGCACGTCGCGGGTGTCGGTCCAGGCCCCGGCCGGTCCGGGCAGGTGCCGGGGGACCAGGCCTCGGCCCAGCCCGGCGGCGCGCTGGACCGCGCCCAGGGCCCGGGAGGACGAGAACACCGTCTCCGCCCCCGCCATCAGGGCCTTCTCGCCCGCGTGACCGTGGCCTCCGGCGACCTCCTCGCGCAGGTGGACCAGTACCTCGGGGATGTCGATGGCGACCGGGCACACCTCGTAGCAGGCGCCGCACAGCGACGACGCGTAGGGCAGGGCCTCGTCGACCTCCGACCCCATCCCGCGCAGCTGCGGGGTGAGGATCGCGCCGATCGGGCCCGGGTAGACCGAGCCGTAGGAGTGGCCGCCGGTGCGCTCGTACACCGGGCAGGTGTTCAGGCACGCCGAGCAGCGGATGCAGCGCAGCGCCTGGCGGCCCACGGTGTCGGCCAGCACGTCGGTGCGGCCGTTGTCGAGCAGCACCAGGTGGAACTCCTGCGGGCCGTCGCCCGGGGTCACCCCGGTCCAGGTCGAGGTGTAGGGGTTCATCCGCTCGCCGGTGGAGGAGCGCGGCAGCAGCTGCATGAACACCTCCAGGTCGTTCCAGGTCGGAACGATCTTCTCGATGCCCACCACCGAGATGAGGGTCTGCGGCAGGGTCAGGCACATGCGCCCGTTGCCCTCCGACTCCAGCACCACGAGCGTGCCCGAGTCGGCCACCGCGAAGTTGGCGCCCGAGACGGCGGTGCGGGTGCGCAGGAACCGCTCGCGCAGGTGCGCCCGGGCGGCCTCGGCCAGCGCCCGCGGCTCGTCGGTCAGCCCGGGCGGGGCGGGGGTGCCCCACTCGGCCATCTGCTCCAGGAAGATCTCCCGGATCTGGGAGCGCCCCAGGTGGATGGCGGGCACCAGGATGTGCGAGGGCAGGTCGTCGCCCAGCTGGACGATCAGCTCGGCCAGGTCGGTCTCGTAGGCGGTGATGCCCGCGGCCTCCAGGGCGTTGTTGAGCTCGATCTCCTGGGTGGCCATCGACTTGACCTTGACCACGTCGGTCTCGCCGGTGGCCTGGACCAGGCCGGTGACGATCCGGTTGGCCTCGGCGGCGTCGCGGGCCCAGTGGACGTGCCCGCCGGCGCGGGTGACCGACTCCTCCAGCCGCTCCAGGTAGTGGTCGAGGTGGCGCAGGGTGTGGGTCTTGATCGCGGCGCCCTCGGCGCGCAGCCGGGCCCAGTCGTCGCCCAGCTCGTCCACCACCAGGCCGCGCTTGTCGCGGATGGTGTGGGTGGCCTTGCGCAGGTTGTAGCGCAGCCGCGAGTCCTTGACGGCGGTGCGGGCCGCCTCGGGGAAGGGCGGCATGCCCAGGAACGTGGCGCTGCTCATCGGGCCGCACCCTCCTTCTCGTCGGCCTTGTCGGCCGGTTCGGTCCCGGTGCCCTCGAAGTCCTTCTCGGTGCTCGCCAGGATCTCGGCGATGTGGGCGACCCTCATCCCGGCGCGCTGGCGCGAGAGGACGCCGCCGATGTGCATCAGGCAGGAGTTGTCCACGGCGCACAGCACCTCGGCGCCGGTCTCCACGGCGTGGCGGGCCTTGTCGGCGCCCATGGCCGAGGAGACGTCGCCGTTCTTGACCGCGAACGTGCCGCCGAACCCGCAACATTCGGTGGCGCCGGGCAGTTCGACCAGCTCCAGGCCGCGCACCGCGCGCAGCAGCTCGTAGGGGCGGTCGCCCAGGCCGAGCATGCGCAGCCCGTGGCAGGTGGGGTGGTAGACGACCCGGTGCGGGTAGTAGGCGCCCACGTCGGTGACGCCCAGGACGTCCACCAGGAACTCGGTGAGGTCGTACACACGCGGGGTCAGCGCGGCGACCTTGCGGGACAGCCGGCTGCCGCTGTCCCCCAGGCGCGGGTAGTTGTCGCGGATCATCGCCGCGCAGGAGCCGGAGGGCACCACGACCGCGTCGGCGTCCTCGAAGGTCCGCACGAACCGCACGGCGAGCCTGCTCGCGGGGCGGCGGTAGCCGGTGTTGTAGTGCATCTGGCCGCAGCAGGTCTGGTCCCGGGGGAAGACGACCTCGTGGCCGAGCCGCTCCAGGAGGCGCACCACGGCCCGGCCGGTGTCGGGGAAGAGCGTGTCGTTGACACAGGTGATGAATAGCGCGATCCGCATGGGCCTCCTTCGCGCCGCGCCGTACCGGCGGGCGGCCTGCTCGCCACGAGCCTCTCAGTGGTCAGACCACTTTCGCACATGCGAACAAACGAGGGCAAGAACCAGTGGTTTCATCCCGTGCTTCGGGGTCGATGCGCCGAATTGGTATGATCTCTTTTCGGATCGAGAGCCATGAGAACAGGGAGGGCGCCGCATGGACGACCGGACCTCGGTCACCCAGCGGGCCGTCGACCGCGTCAAGGAGATGATCGCCTCGGGGGAGGTCGGCCCCGGCCAGCGCCTGCCCACCGAACGCGACCTCGCCGCCCGGCTGGACATCTCCCGCGGCTCCATGCGCGAGGCCATCCGCTCCCTGACCACCCTGGGCGTCCTGGAGGCCCGCCACGGCGCCGGCGTCTATGTCACCGCCCTGCGCCCCGCCGACCTGCTGGAGACCTTCTCCGTCCTGGCCGAGGTCTCCCGCGGCGACACCCTCCTGGAGGTCCTCCAGGTCCGCCGGATGATCGAACCCGGGGCCACCGCCCTGGCCGCGGCCCGCGCCACCGACGCCGACCTGCGGCGCATCGGCGAACTCCTGGACCACATCGACGGAGACCCCGCCACCGCGGCCGAGACGGTCACCGCCGACCTGGGCTTCCACCAGGCCATCGTCGCCAGCACCGGCAACGCCACCCTGGCCGCCGTCAACCAGGGCCTGTCCTCGCGGACCTTCAACGCGCGGGTGTGGGCCGGGCACCGCGAGGCCGGGTTCACCGACGAGCTGCGCGAGGACCACCGGCGCATCCACGAGGCCCTGGTGGCCCGCGACCCCGAGGCCGCCCGCGCCGCCGCCACCGTCCACGTCATGCGGGTGGAGCGCTGGCTCGCCGCCGAGCTGGCCGATCGCGGCGAGGCGACCGGGGCCTGAGCCCGGGCCCGGGGCGCGTGCGGCCCGGGCGGGGCCGGATCGCGGACGGGACGCGGCCGGGGCGTGGTCACCCGCAGTGGTCGGACACCGCGGTCACCCGCCGTGGTCACACACCGCGTTCGCGCAGCCGGTCGGCGAACTCCTCGGCCCGCAGCACCCGGGCCAGGTCCTCGCGCCGGGGCACGGGCGCACCGTCGTCCTGCGGCTCGGGCGCCTGCTCGGGGACCTCCCGGCGCAGCTCGTCGCCGATCCCCAGGGAACCGCGGTCCTCGATCTCGTCGATCCGCAGGCCGTGCGGGTGGTCGAGCAGGTACTCGGCCACCGCGCTGTCCTGGTCCGGGGCGCCCACGTCCATGTCGGCGTCCACGTCGTCGATGTCCTCGGACCGCTCCCAGCGCTCCCCGTCGGACTCCTCGGTCACTTCGGCCACGGGCGTCCCCCTCACCCTCGGTCATCCCCTACTTTCCGATCATGCCTGGTCGAGGCGGGGTATTCCAGTGTCCGAGCGGACAGAGCAGGGCAAGAGGGGGAACGGCGTCCGTCACGGACGGTAGGCTTTTCCGACTCCCATTTCGACCTTCCCCCATCCCGGCCTTCCCCATCCCCCCAGGAACGGAGCCCCCTCTCCCGTGACACTGCGCCAACGGGTCCGCACGATCGTCGACGCCTCCTGGTTCCAGGGCACCGTCGTCACCCTCATCCTCATCAACGGCGTCATCCTCGGTGTGGAGACCTCGCCGCGGATCATGCGGGAGCACGGGACGCTCCTGCACGGCATCGACCTGTGCATCCTGGCGCTGTTCGTGGTCGAGCTGCTGCTGCGGATCTACGCCCACCGGGCGGAGTTCTTCCGCGACCCGTGGAGCTGGTTCGACATGGTGATCGTGGGCATCGCCCTGATGCCCGCCTCCGGGCCGTTCGCCGTCCTGCGGGTGCTGCGCGTGCTGCGGGTCCTGCGGCTGCTCTCGGTCATCCCCAGCCTGCGCCACGTGGTCTCCGGGCTGTTCCGGGCGCTGCCCGGCATGCTGTCGATCCTGCTCCTGGTCGTCCTGCTGCTGTACGTGGCGGCGGTGATGGCCACCCGGCTGTTCGCCGACGTGTCCCCGCAGTACTTCGCGGACCTGCCCACCTCGCTGTTCACCCTGTTCCAGATCGCCACCGCCGACGGGTGGGGCACCATCGCCAAGGACGTCATGGAGCACATGCCGATGGCGTGGATCTTCTTCGTCCTGTTCGTGCTGGTGTCGACGCTGGTCGCCTTGAACCTGTTCATCGCGGTCGCGGTGGAGGCGCTGGAGAAGGACGACGACGACCGGCCCGAGGGCGGCGGCGAGGGCCCGACCGGCGGCGGGCGGTCCGACCCCGACGGCGAGGGGCCCGACGGGCAGCGGCTCATCCTCGCCGAACTGCGGGCCCTGCGCGCGGAGGTGGCGCAGCTGCGCCGCGAGCGCGAGGAGGTCGGCCAAGGCTGACCCGGCCGGGCCGACCGGGGGCGGCCGACCGGGACCTGTCGAACAGGAGCCGGTCGAAGGGCCCGAGCGCACACGGGATCACAACGGAACAAGCCCGTGGGAACCGGGGTTGTGGAAAACGCCGTCTTCGCCGCCGGACGTGGCAAGGTGGTTTTGACAGCCGCAACGCGGCACCGTGTCGGCGCGGACCCGAGCCCCGCGCCGTCCGCCGCGCACCCGGACCTTACGGACGACGAGGAGCGACCGGATGTCTGCCACACCCCTCCCCCGCACAGAGGACACCGGAGAACGGGCCGGGGCGGCCCCGGCCCTGGACCGCCGGGACGAGTGGGCGGCCCTGGGCGCGCACCGCGAACGGCTGGCCGGCACCCGCCTGCGCGACCTGTTCGAGGCGGACCCCGCCCGCGCCGACCGCTTCACCCTCGACGTCGGCGGCCTGCACGTCGACTACTCCAAGAACCTCGTCACCGACGAGACCCTGCGCCTGCTGACCGACCTGGCCGGGGCCACCGGCGTCGCCGGGCTGCGCGACGCCATGCTGCGCGGCGACCACGTCAACCTCACCGAGGACCGCGCGGTGCTGCACACCGCGCTGCGCGCCCCCCGCTCGGCGGTCATCGAGGTCGACGGCCGCAACGTGGTCCCCGAGGTGCACGAGGTGCTGGACCGGATGGCGGAGTTCGCCGACCGGGTGCGGGCGCGGCGCTGGCTCGGCCACACCGGGCAGCCGGTGCGGCGGATCGTCAACATCGGCATCGGCGGCTCCGACCTGGGCCCGGCCATGGCCTACGAGGCGCTGCGGCCCTACACCGACCGGGGGCTGGAGTTCCGGTTCGTGTCCAACGTCGACGGCGCCGACCTGCACGAGGCGCTGGTGGACGCCGACCCGGCCACCACCCTGTTCGTGGTCTCCTCCAAGACCTTCACCACGATCGAGACCATCACCAACGCCACCGCCGCCCGCCGGTGGCTGGTGGAGGGCCTGGGCGCGGAGGAGGCCGTCTCCCGGCACTTCGTGGCGGTCTCCACCAACGCCGAGGAGGTGGCCCGGTTCGGGATCGACACCGGGCACATGTTCGGTTTCTGGGACTGGGTGGGCGGCCGCTACTCCTACGACTCGGCCATCGGCCTGTCGCTGATGATCGCGATCGGCCCGGAGCGGTTCCGCGAGATGCTCGCCGGGTTCCACCTGATGGACACCCACTTCGCGACGGCGCCGCCCGAGCGCAACCTGCCGTTCCTGCTGGGGCTGCTCGGCATCTGGTACGGCGGGTTCTGGGAGGCGGAGAGCCACGCGGTGCTGCCCTACAGCCACCACATGTCGCGTTTCGCCGCCTACCTCCAGCAGCTGGACATGGAGTCCAACGGCAAGTCGGTGCAGCGCGACGGGCGGCCGGTCGGCTGGGGGACCGGGCCGATCGTGTGGGGCACCCCGGGCACCAATGGCCAGCACGCGTACTTCCAGCTGCTGCACCAGGGCACCCGGTTCGTGCCCGCCGACCTCATCGGGTTCGCCGAGCCCGCGCCCGACCTGCCCAAGGCACTGGTGCCCCAGCACGACCTGCTGATGGCCAACCTGTTCGCCCAGGGGCAGGCGCTGGCCTTCGGCAGGACCGCGGAGGAGGTCGCCGGGGAGGGGGTCCCGGCCGGGCTGGTCCCGCACCGCACCTTCGCGGGCAACCGCCCCACCACCACGATCCTGGCCGAGCGGCTCAGCCCGTCGGTGCTGGGGCAGCTGGTGGCGCTGTACGAGCACAAGGTGTTCGTCCAGGGCGCGGTGTGGAACATCAACTCCTTCGACCAGTGGGGGGTGCAGCTGGGCAAGGTCCTGGCCAAGCGGGTCGAGCCGGCATTGACCGAAGGCGCGCAGGTGGAAGGGCTGGACGCCTCCACCGCCGGGCTGGTGGCCCGGTACCGCACCCTCCGCGGTCGCTGACCGGTGGCGGCCCCCGCCCGGGGTGGGCGGGGGCCGCCACCGGCCGGGGGAGGGGGCCGTCGTACGCCGTGCCCGCCGCTGCGGACCGGGCGCCGTACCCGTGACGGGCGTGCGGTCGGTACGGGCCAGGCCCGCGTCGGCGGCCGATATACGGGCAGGTGCCGTTGCGGCCGCCGTGCCCGCCGCTGCGGGGCGGCGCCGAACCGCGGGCCCAGGGGAAGGCGGTGGAGCGGGCGGCCCGGGGGACGTTCCGGACGCGGGGCGGGGTTCCGGCGCGGATGTTGGAAATCGGCACGCCACTCGTGCAAGCTCTACGTAGTCGATCTACTACGTAAAGCGATATGCGGAGGGCAGGGCCACACATGACCGCGCCGATGGACGTGCCCGAGTCGTCCCAGCACGCCGAGCCCGAGGCGGTGGTCGCGGGGGCGAAGAACGCCGCCGGCCGCTCGCTGCGCCAGATCGCCTGGCAGCGGTTCCGCAAGGACAAGGTCGGCATGGCCGGCGGGATCGTCGTCGTGCTGCTCATCCTCGTCGCGCTCTTCGCCCCGCTGCTGACCGCCTGGTTCGGCTACCCGCCCAACCAGTTCAACCAGCAGCTCGTCGACCCCCTCACCGGCGGCATCCTGCGCGACCCCGACGACCCCGCCCTGGGCCTGGACCCCTGGGGCGGTATCGGTCCGGACCACCTGCTGGGCGTCGAGCCCGTCAACGGCCGCGACCTGTTCAGCCGCATCGTCTACGGCGCCCGCACCTCGCTGCTGGTCGCCACCGTCGCCACCGTCGTGTGCGTCGTCATCGGCACCGTCCTGGGCGTCGTCGCCGGGTACTTCGGCGGCTGGGTCGACACCGTCATCAGCCGGGCCATGGACATCTTCCTAGCCTTCCCGCTGCTGCTCTTCGCCATCGCCCTGGTCGGCGTCATCCCCGACGGCGCCTTCGGCCTCACCGGCAACGGGCTGCGCATCGGCGTGCTGATCTTCATCATCGGGTTCTTCAACTGGCCCTACATCGGGCGCATCGTGCGCGGGCAGACCCTCACCCTCAAGGAGCGCGAGTTCGTCGAGGCCGCCCGCAGCCTGGGCGCGGGCAGCGCGCACATCGTGTTCAAGGAGATCCTGCCCAACCTCGTCACCCCCATCCTCGTCTACTCCACCCTGCTCATCCCCACGAACATCCTGTTCGAAGCCGCGCTGAGCTTCCTCGGGGTCGGCATCAACCCGCCCACGGCCACCTGGGGCGGCATGTTGGAGAACGCGCTGCGCTTCTACACCGTCTCGCCGCACTTCGTGATCATCCCGGGCCTGGCCATCTTCGTCACCGTGCTCGCGTTCAACCTGTTCGGCGACGGCCTGCGCGACGCCTTCGACCCGCGCTCCTCCGACTGACCTCCCCCGCCGGCCGCCGCCCGCCCAGGGCGGGCCGGCCCCGGGCCGTGCACCGTGCACGGCCCCTCGCAGCAGACCGATCCCGGTTCCCGCAGTAACCCGATCCTGGAGGCAAGGTGAACACCCACCACGACGGCACACCCCCGGCACCCCGGGGGCGCCGGTACACGGCCACCGCGGCCGTCGGCACGGCCCTGGCCCTGATGCTGACCGCGTGCGGCGGCGGGGGCGGAGGCGGCGGCGGAGGGGACGTCGACGCCGAGTTCAACCAGGGCGAGACGGAGATGGTCAACCCGTCCGACCAGACCGGCGGCACCCTGCGGTACGCCATCTCCTCGGACTTCGACTCCCCGGACCCGGGCAACACCTACTACGCGTTCAGCTGGAACTTCACGCGCTACTACGCGCGCACCCTGCTCACCTACACCGAGGCCGCGGGCGAGGCGGGCACCGAACTCCAGCCCGACCTGGCCGAGGACATGCCCGAGGCCAACGAGGACTCCACCGAGTGGACCGTCCGCCTCAAACCGGGGCTCAAGTACGAGGACGGGTCGGAGATCACCGCCCAGGACATCAAGTACGCGATCGCCCGCAGCAACTTCGGCGACCAGGCCCTGCCCAACGGGCCCAAGTACTTCCAGCAGCTGCTGGCCGACAGCGACGACTACGAGGGGCCCTACGCCACCGACGGCGACCCGCTCGACGGCTTCGACGGCATCGAGACGCCGGACGACCACACCCTGGTCTTCCACCTCAACAAGAGCTTCTCGGAGTTCCCGTACGTCCTCATCCAGCCGCAGACCGCGCCGGTGCCGCCCGACGCCGACCGCGGCGAGCAGTACCAGAGCCAGGTGGTCTCCTCCGGGCCGTACAAGTTCGACGGCGAGTACCGGCCGGGCGTGTCCCTGAACCTGGTCCGCAACGACCAGTGGGACGCCTCCACCGACCCCACCCGCAAGGCGCTGCCCGACCGCATCGAGGTGCAGCTGGGCGTCGACCAGAACGAGATCGACCAGCGCCTGGTCAACGGCGAGCTCGACGTGGACATGGCCGGTGTCGGCGTGGGCCCGGCGATGCGCGGCAGCCTCATCACCGACGAGGCCCGGCGCGCCAGCGTCGACAACCCGCAGACCAACACCCTGCGCTACGTCAACATCAACACCGTGGTCGAGCCGCTGAACGACCAGGCCTGCCGCGAGGCGGTCATGTTCGCCGCCGACCGGGACGCCCTGCACCGCGCCTGGGGCGGCGACACCGGCGGTGACATCGCCACCCAGATCATGCCCACGGCGCTGCCGGGCGCCGACCCGAGCCTGGACCTGTACCCGTCCGACGACAACAAGGGCGACCTGGACCGGGCCCGGGAGAAGCTGGAGGAGTGCGGGCAGCCCGACGGGTTCTCCACCTCCATCGGCGCCCGCGCCGACCGGCCCTCGGACGTGAGCACCGCCGAGGCCGTCCAGCAGGCCCTGTCCCGGGTGGGCATCGAGGTCGAGATCAAGCAGTACCCGTCCGACACCTACACCAACACCCAGGCCGGCTCCCCGGACTTCGTCCACGAGAACAACCTGGGTCTGACCGTGTACGGCTGGGCCCCGGACTGGGCCAGCGGCTACGGGTTCATGAGCAAGATCCTGGACGGCGACGCCATCCAGGACGCGGGCAACTCCAACATCTCCGAGTTCGACGACGACCAGGTCAACGACTGGTTCGACGAGGTCGTGACGATCGAGGACCCCGATGAGCGCGCCTCGATCTACACGCAGATCGACGAGCGGGCCATGGAGCAGGCGGTCATCCTGCCGGCGGTGTTCGAGCGCACCGTCATGTACCGGCCGCCGAACCTGACCAACGTGTACTACCACGCCGGCTACTCCATGTATGACTACATGTCGCTTGGCACCACCAACGAGTGACGCCGATCCGCCGGGGGCGGTGGCCTGTGACGACGCGGGCCACCGCC
>NZ_JBJJBV010000319.1:0-7089 GCF_045446735.1 Nocardiopsis protaetiae | reverse complement strand
GGACGCTCCTGATGCGGATGAGGACGACGAGACCACATGGGTCTCTGAGGCTCAGGAGACGGATGAGGCCAACGATGCCGCTGACACTCCTGATACGGACGAGACGACGGCGCCCGCCGAGGACGACGACGCGGACCGGGACGGTGGGGACGCCGATACCCCGGTGACCGATGAGGATGACGAGATCATCTGGCTCTCCGAGCCGGAGGAGCCCGCCGCCGATGCGGACCGGGACGGCGAGGGCGGCGATGCCCCTGAGGCCACCGTCGCCTTCGATGCCCCTGATGCGGATGAGGACGACGCGGCCGACGCCGAGCCCTCGTGGTTCAACCGGGGCGGCGGGGATGCTGATGCCCCTGTTACTGACGAGGATGACGAGACCACATGGGTCTCTGAGACGCGCGAAACGCAAGAGGCGGATGAGGCCGCCGATGCCGCTGACACTCCTGATGCGAACGATGTGACGGCGCCCGCCGAGGGCGACGACTCCCGGCCGTCGGCGGAGGAGACCGAGGAGCCCAAGGGCTTCTCCTACAGCATCCCGCGGCGCGGGGAGGACGAGCCGGAGAGCCCTGCCGCCGAGGAGCCCAAACGGTTCTCCTACAGCATTCCGCAGCGCGGCGACGAGGATCCCGACACCACGGCCGCGTTCTCCTACCGCAAGCCCCAGCAGGACGAGGACCCCGACGCCACGGCGGCGTTCACCCGCGACTGACCCCCGCCGCCCCGGTGAGTACGCCGATGCCCAGGTGATCGTGAGGCCACGGTGTCCCCTGCCGCTCCTGATGGGGGTGGGACCGGCTCGGGAAACGGCGACGGGCGCCGCCCCCCGAGGGGGACGGCGCCCGTCGTGTCCGGTCAGGCCCGGCGGAAGCCGAAGGCGACCCCGAACTCCTCCGACTCGGTGCGGTGCAGGTCCGCGCCGATCTCTCCCACGGTGAACGCGTCCGCCAGCACCTCGCCGGCGATGGTCGCGGCGTGCTCGTCGAGCGCCTGCGCGGCGGCCTCGTCGGTGGCCGCCCACCACACGTGGATCCGGTCCGACACGTCCAGGCCGCTCTGCTTGCGGGCCTCCTGGAGCATGCGCACCATCTCGCGGGCCAGGCCCGCCCGGCGCAGCTCCGGCGTCAGCTCCAGGTCCAGCGCCACCGTCTCACCGGCACCGGAGGCGACCGCCCAGCCCTCGCGCGGCTGCTCGGTGACCAGCACCTCGTCGGCGCTGACCTCCACCGGCTCGCCCTCGACCCGGACCTGCGCCCACCCGGTGTCGCGCACCTGGCGTACCAGCTCCGCCGGGTCCGCCGCCTCGATCCCCTTGGCCACCAGCGGGGTCCGCTTGGCGAACCGCTTGCCCAGCGCCCGGAAGTTCGGCTTGACCAGGTAGTCCACCAGGTCGCCGCCCACCGTCGACAGCGACTCCAGCGACGCCACGTTCAGCTCGTCGGCGATCTGGTCCCGCAGCTGCGCGGGCAGGTCCGCGAACCCGGCGGCGCCCACCAGGGCCCGCGCCAGCGGCTGGCGGGTGCGCACCGCCGAGTCGACCCGGGCCGAGCGGCCCAGCTCCACCAGGCGGCGGGTCAGCGCCATGTGCGCCGACAGCTCCGGGTCGATCAGGTCCTCGCGGACCTGCGGCCACGACGCCAGGTGCACCGACTCCGGGGCGTCCGGGCGGCGCAGCGCCGTCCACACGTGGTCGGTCAGGAACGGCACCACCGGCGCCATCAGCAGCGTCACGGTCTCCAGCGCCTCGAACAGCGTCGCGAACGCCGCCGCACCCTCGGGGGTGTCCGCGCCGCCCCAGAACCGGCGGCGCGACCGGCGCACGTACCAGTTCGAGATGTCGTCGACGAACGCCGTCAGGCGGCGGCCCGCCGCCGTCGTGTCGAAGGTGTCCAGAGCCTCGGTGACGTCCCGGACGACCTCGTTGAGCTCCGACAGCAGCCACCGGTCCAGCAGCGGCCGGTCCTGCGGCGCCGGGGCGTCGGCCAGCCGTGCGTGGTCCCAGCCCGCACCGGCGTTCGCGTACAGGGTGAAGAACGACACGGTGCTGTAGTAGGTCAGCAACACCTTGCGGACGATCTCCTCCAGCGCCGCGTGGCCCACCCGGCGCGCCGTCCACGGCGAGCCGCTGGCCAGCATGAACCACCGCAGCGCGTCGGCGCCGTGCCGGTCCATCACCGGGATGGGCTCCATGACGTTGCCCAGGTGCTTGCTCATCTTGCGGCCGTCCTCGGCGAGGATGTGGCCGAGCACCACCACGTTCTCGAACGCGTTGCGGTCGTGCACCAGCGTGTTGACCGCCAGCAGCGAGTAGAACCACCCGCGGGTCTGGTCGATCGCCTCGGAGATGTACTGCGCCGGGAAGTTCTCGGCGAACACGTCCGCGTTGGCGTGCGGCGCGCCCCACTGGGCGAACGGCATCGACCCCGAGTCGAACCAGGCGTCGATCACCTCGGGCACCCGCCGGGCCACCCGCTCCTCCTCGGGCAGGGACGGGTCGGCGTCCGGGTCGGGGATGACGATGTCGTCCACGAACGGCCGGTGCGGGTCGAGGTTCGACAGGTCCTGCCCGCTGAGCCGGCCCAGCTCCTCCAGCGAGCCCACGCAGATCTGCCGCCCGTCGGGGAACTCCCAGACCGGCAGCGGGGTGCCCCAGTAGCGGTTGCGCGACAGCGCCCAGTCGACGTTGTTGCGCAGCCACTCGCCGAAGCGGCCCTCCTTGACGTTCTCCGGCACCCAGTTGGTGGCCTGGTTCTGCGCCAGCAGCTCGTCCTTGACCGCGGTGGTGCGGATGTACCAGGACGGCACCGCGTAGTACAGCAGCGCCGTGTGGCAGCGCCAGCAGTGCGGGTAGGAGTGCTCGTAGTTCAGGTGCCGGAACAGCAGGCCCCGGTCCTTGAGGTCGCGCACCAGCGTCTTGTCGGCCTCCTTGAAGAAGACCCCGCCGACCAGGTCCAGGTCGGCCTCGAAGGTGCCGTCGGGGCGGACCGGGTTGACCAGCGGCAGCCCGTAGGCGCGGCACACCGCCATGTCGTCGGCGCCGAACGCGGGCGACTGGTGCACCAGGCCGGTGCCGTCCTCGACGGTCACGTAGTCGGCGAGCACCACGTAGTGGGCGGGCTCGTCGAACGGCACCAGGTCGAAGGGCCGCTGGTAGGTCCAGCGCTCCATTTCGTCGCCCTCGTAGGACTCCCCGGTGAGCTCCCAGCCCTCGCCCAGGACCTTCTCGAACAGCGGCCGCGCCACCACCAGGCGCTCGTTGCCGTCGGTGGCCACCACGTACTCCACGTCGGGGTGGACCGCCACCGCCGTGTTGGACACCAGGGTCCACGGGGTGGTCGTCCACACCAGCAGCGAGGTGGGGTGCTCGGGGGCGGCCAGCGGCCCGGACGTCACCGGGAACCGCACGTACACCGACGGGTCGGTGACGGTCTCGTAGCCCTGGGCCAGCTCGTGGTCGGACAGGGTGGTGCCGCAGCGCGGGCAGTAGGGGCTGATCCGGAAGTCGCGGACCAGCAGGCCCTTCTCCCAGATCTGCTTGAGCGCCCACCACACCGACTCCACGTACTGGGGGTCCATGGTGCGGTAGGCGTCGTCCATGTTCACCCAGTAGCCCATGCGCTCGGTCATCGCGGTGAACGCGTCGACGTTGCGCAGCACGGACTCGCGGCAGCGGGCGTTGAACTCGGCGATGCCGAAGGACTCGATGTCCTTCTTGCCGGACAGGCCCAGCTCCTTCTCCACGGCCACCTCGACGGGCAGGCCGTGGCAGTCCCACCCGGCCTTGCGGTCGACGTGGTAGCCGCGCATGGTGCGAAAGCGCGGGAAGACGTCCTTGAACGCGCGGGCCTCGACGTGGTGCACGCCGGGCTGGCCGTTGGCGGTGGGGGGACCCTCGTAGAACACCCAGTTGGGGCCGCCGCGGGTCTGGTCGAGGGAGCGCTGGAAGACGTTCTCCTTCGACCAGCGGTCGAGGATCTCGCGCTCCATCGCGGGCAGGTCGATCTGCGCGGGCAGCTGGGGGAGTGCGCGGGACGCGCTCGGCCGGGACTCGTTGGCCACCGTCGTACCTTTCCATCAGGGTCGTTCCTGACGGAGGGACGAGGCACGGGGCCCCGCGGTACCACCCTCCTTGGACACCGGAGTCCGGTCCGCGCGACGGCGGCCGGGTCGGCTCCCACTTCGTTCACGTCTGCCGGTTCTACTGGGGGCGCGGGCCCTGTTCTTCCGGCGGTTCCGGGGTGATTTTCGTGCCGGTCGTACCCCCGGGCTCCCACCACCCCCGGGTCGCTCGGACGCCGTGACCGCTTCTAAGCTGTGTCCGTCCGGTCGGGGCCGGCACTACTCGTCCCCATCCACACCTGGGCACAGGATAACGCAGCGCGGGGCGCCGCCTCGCGCTTTTTCGACGGGAGGGCCCGGTGGCGGAGAACGTGCGCGGCACCGTCCTGGTGACGCTTGCGGACCGGGACGACGCCGAGGAGCTGGCCGAGCAGCTGCTGGAGCAGGGCTACGAACCGTGCCTGGTGCACCGGGACATGCTGGCGGGGGAGGACGACGCCGAGGACGCCGACTGGGTGATCGAGGTGCGCACCGGCCCGCACGGCGGCCCGGCGGTGTTCGACGAGCCCCACCTCGCCGCCCTCGCCGAGGACTACGGCGGCTTCGCCGCCGCCGAGTGACCGCCGCCATGGACCCCGTGCGCATCCGCCGCGCGACCCCGGCCGACGCCCCCGCCATCGCCGCCGTCAACGCCGCCTCCCGGCACGCGGCCTACCGCGGCCTCATCGCCCGGGAGCACCCGGAGAGCCCGGTGCCCGAGGTGCTGTACCGGCGCGACCTGTGAACACACGGCCGGTGAGTGCGCGCCGTGACTGCGCGCCCGGTGAACACGGCTCCGGCGGTGCCCGGGTCGTTGCCAAGGGGGCGAGGCTCGCCTAGGCTTCCGGCACCAGTCGCGGCTTTCGCCCACGGGGTGATCCCGCAGGTCGGCGGGGTACGGGCGGGGTCGCACGGTCGGGAGGTAAGTGCGATGAAGGCCACCGAAACGGCGGATCTGCCGGTGCTGCCCGGCGAGGAGCCCTGGACCCGGCAGGAGCTCGCGCAGGTCCGCGAACGCCTGGACGACGACATCGCCGCCGCGCGCAGGGAGATACGCCAGGTCGAGGAGCAGGTCGCCGAACGGCTGGAGGACCCCGTGGAAGGGGCCGGGGACGACCCCGCCGACACCGGGGCCAAGGCGTTCGAACGCGAACACGAGTTGGCGTTGGCCTACAATACTCGTGACCTGCTCGCCGCGAGCGAGCGGGCGATCGAACGGATGGACGCGGGAACCTACGGGGTCTGCGACTCATGCGGACGGCCCATCGGCAAGGCGCGCCTCCAGGCGTTCCCGCGGGCCACCCTGTGCGTCTCCTGCAAACAGCGCGAGGAGCGTCGCTGACTGAGGTAGAGCCCTCCGGGGACAGCAACATGACCACCGCCCGCACGCCGGGGGCACACCCGCGCCGCTACCTGCTGCTGGTGCTCGTCGCGCTCGCCGCCATCGGTGCCGACCTCCTCACCAAGGAATGGGTCCTGGCGACCTTCCGGGAGGGCGAGCGGCTCGACGTCATCGGCGAGATCGTGCAGTTCACGCTGGTGTACAACACCGGCGCCGCGTTCTCCATGGGCACCGACCACACCTGGGTGTTCTCCACCATCGCCATCATCGTGGTGTGCACCATCGCCTACCTGGGCCTGCGGGTGCGCAGCGCCTGGTGGGCGGTCACGCTGGGCCTGATGATGGGCGGCGCCGCCGGGAACCTGGTGGACCGCATCTTCCGCGGGGCGGAGCCGCTGCACGGCGCCGTGGTCGACTTCATCAAGGTGATGAGCTTCCCGGTGTTCAACATCGCCGACTCCTGCGTGGTGGTCGGCGCCTGCCTGGTCGTCCTGCTGACCTTCAAGGGCGTGGAGCTGGACGGCAGCATCGCCTCCGACGACAAGGCGTCCGACACCGCGGAGACGGCCGGGAGGGCCGATACCGAGGAGAAGGCCGGGACGGCCGAGGGGACCGGGGACGCCGAGAAGGCCGGGGGACCGGCCCCCGAGGGCGCCGCCGACGATCGCCCCGACGACGACACCACCACCGAAGGGAAGGGCCAGTGAGCGACACCCGCAGCCTGCCCGTGCCCGACGGCCTGGAGGGCGACCGGCTCGACTCGGCTATCGCCCGCCTGTTCGGGCTGTCCCGCACCCGCGCCGCCGAGCTCATCGTCGACGGCAGCGTCCTGGTCGACGGCTCCGCGGCGGGCAAGTCCGACCGTGTCCAGGCCGGCGCCTGGCTGGAGATCACCCTCCCGCCGCCGCCCACCGCCCCCGTGCCGCGCCCCGAGCCCGTCCCGGGCATGCGGATCGTGCACGAGGACGCCGACATCATCGTGGTCGACAAGCCCGTCGGGGTCGTCGCCCACCCCACCGTCGGCTGGACCGGGCCCAGCGTCCTGGAGGGCCTGCTGGCCGCCGGGATCCAGGTGGCCACCAGCGGCGCCGCCGAGCGCCAGGGCATCGTGCACCGGCTGGACGCCAACACCACCGGGCTGATGGTGGTCGCCAAGAGCGAGACCGCCTACAGCGTCCTCAAGCGCGCCTTCAAGGAGCGCACGGTGGACAAGCGCTACCACACCCTGGTCCAGGGCCACCCGGACCCGCTGCGCGGCACCGTGGACGCGCCGATCGACCGCCACCCGGCGGGCGACGGCCGCTGGGCCGTGGTCGCGGGCGGGCGCCCCTCGGTCACCCACTACGACACCCAGGAGGCGTTCCGGGCGGCCAGCCTGCTGGAGATCAAGCTGGAGACCGGGCGCACCCACCAGATCCGGGTGCACATGTCGGCGCTGCGCCACCCGTGCGTGGGCGACATGCTCTACGGGGCCGACCCCACGATCGCCGAGCGCCTGGGGGTGCGCCGCCAGTGGCTGCACGCGGTGCGGCTCGGGTTCGACCATCCCACCGAGCACCGGCCGGTGGAGTACTCCAGCCCCTACCCGGAGGACCTGGAGCGGGCCATGGAGGTCCTGCGCGAGGACTGACGAACGTGCGCGAGGG